>CAMVBR010000024.1 GCA_947165755.1 uncultured Clostridia bacterium | reverse complement strand
GTGTAACCGTCAAAAGCGGTTCGTGGGTTCGAATCCCATGCTCTCCGCCAAAAAATCCTGCACGATCGTGCGGGATTTTTTACTTCTTCACTCTTCACTCTTCACTCTTCACTCATTTTCTTAATCAGCTTGTAGTTATATAATTATGAATTCATGGTTTGAAATAGAAGAAATCGATTCTGATACGTTTGCCATCAGCGAATACAAACACTGGGAATCACCGCATAGTTACCTTGTTTGCGGTACTCGCAGGGCGGTGCTGATCGATACGGGACTTGGCGTTTCCGATATAAAAAGGGAAACAGATACCTTGACTTCTCTTCCTGTGTCGGTATTCAATACGCACGTGCACTGGGATCACATAGGTGGGAACCGACTTTTTGACCACGTTGCTGTTCACGGATTGGAAAAGGATTGGATTACAGACAGGTTCCCTTTGTCTCTCGAAACCGTGAAAAAGAATCTTACGAGATTTCCATGTGAATTTCCGAAAGACTTTGACTTGGAAAAGTACACGATTTATCAAAGTTTGCCGGATTTGCTCTTTTTCGACGGCGACGTCTTTGATTTGGGGAATAGAACCATAAGGGTGATTCATACGCCAGGACATTCGCCCGGCCATTGCTGTTTTTATGACCCGGACAGAAAGTATTTGTTCTCAGGGGACCTGATCTATAAAGGCTGTCTTGATGCTTTTTATCCGTCGACAGATCCCTTTCTGTTTTATTCTTCCGTTCAAAAAGTGAAAAACTTCCGTATATCAAAAATACTCCCGGGGCATTATCATCTGCATATTACAACCGGGTTGCTATCGGAAATAGAAGCCGGTTTTTCCGAACTGAATCGCCTCGGTCAATTAAGGCATGGGGCAGGGATATTCGATTTCGGAGATTTCCGGATACATCTCTGAATTATTGAAAAAATCCCTTGCTATTTTTATCTCAATTCAATTATAATAGAACCAACAAATCACAGGAGACGATGAATTATGGTATTGGGTATTATCAACGGTTGGGATGAAGGGCATTTCAAGGCAGTACAAAAGCTGGGGTTAAAGGCTGTGGAATACTGCATCAATCACAATTACGATTCCGCTGCGGTTCTTGCCCGAAAAGAAGAGATCAAGGCGAATTCCGAAAAATACGGTGTGAAGGTTGGCGCCATCGGCCGCTGGGGCATGCGTCGGCTGGATGCGGATGGCAACGTGATCCCCGAAGCGCTGCAGCACGATAAAAACCTTATCGACCTTGCTTCTTACCTCGGCTGCCCGGTATTCAATACCGGCTGCAACGCTGTGGAAGGCAAGAGCTATTATGAAAACTGTCAGCTTGCCATCGGTTATTTCGGCACGCTGCTGGATTACGCCAAGGGCAAGAACGTAAAGATCGCCGTTTATAACTGCGATTGGGAAAATTTCGTTGTGGATGAGAAGGCGTGGACCGTTGTTCTCGGCGCGCTGCCGGAGCTCGGCATCAAGTTCGATTCGTCGCACTCCATCAACCGCGGCGAGGATTATCTGCGCGTGCTGCGCGATTGGAAGGACCGTGTTTACCACGTGCATATCAAGGGCAACCTGCAGATCGACGGCCATACTTACGATGATTCCCCCGCAGGGTTGGATACCACAAAATGGAGCGCGATCATGTCGCTGCTTTATATTGCGAACTACGACGGCATGCTCTCCATCGAACCCCATTCCCATAATTGGAGGGGGGCAAAGGGCCAGTGGGCTGTGGAGTATACCATCAATTTTATGAAGCCCTTCCTGATGCCGGAAGACTACGAAGCAAGCGACGACGTATACATGCCGTAAAAATGCTTTTATTCAATATACCATAAAAAACGAAAGCAGGCGCCTTTGAACGCCTGCCTTTTTCATTTGTATCGGTCTATGTGAATAACATATTTTCCTTTTTTTGAATTGCCCAACGACTCGATAAAGCGGAATTTACCCGCGCCACGCACGGAAAATACGTCGCCTTCGTTCAGCATGGCGTCCGGTTTTTCGCAAACGGCGCCGTTTAAGAATACCTTCTTTTCACGGATCAAATCGGAAGTTTTGCTTCTGGAGAGCTTTACGGCGGCCCCGACGACGCAGTCCAACCGAAGAGAAGTGACGGTGAGGCGCATCGATTCCGTTTCAAAAAGGCTGCCTTCGGGTAAACGGTCGCAAATAGCGGTGTGAACGTCCGTATGCCCGACTTTTATTAAATTCTCTTGCAGATACGGTGCGATGCGCTCCGTGCAGAACAGATAGCAATCGTATTCCCGAATGATAAGATCCCCGAGAACGGAACGTTCAACGCCGAGATTCATAATGGCGCCGAGGTAATCGCGGTGAGAGTTCAACTGCGCGAATTTACGGTTTACGGGTTCGATTTTCAGGCATACGATAGGAAAGGGCTGCTCGTAGCCGAGCTGCGTTTCGCTGCCGAAGCGCGCCATGTTCCTCTCGGTGCCGTCAACGCCGCCGAATAAGGTGAACGGCGTCAGCTGCCGCCGCATGCCGAGCAAGCGGCTTTGCTCCTCCGGCGTGAGAAAATCCGAAAACGTATAGACGTTCTGCGCGTCGCTCCTTGCGGAGAGATCGCGTAAATGTTCAATCGAAAAGGTTTCCATATTATTTCGTCAGTTTCGCGGTCTGGCGCTGCGCTTTTACGAGCTTTGCGTAAATACCGTTCTTTGCAACAAGCTCATTGTGGGTCCCCGTTTCCGCAATGCGGCCTTTATCGATCACCACAAGCGTATCGGCGTTTTTCAGGGTGGCAAGACGGTGGGCGATGGCAAACGTGGTTCTGCCCTTCACGAGCTTTGCGAGGGCTTCCTGAATGGATTGCTCCGTTTCCGGGTCAAGGGCGCTGGTCGCTTCGTCGAGGATCAGCAGATCCGGGTTCCTGAGTACGGCGCGCGCAATGGAAATGCGCTGGCGCTCTCCGCCGGAAAGATTGTGGCCGTCTTCGCCGATCAGCGTATTGTAGCCGTCGGGCAGGTCCATGATAAAGCCGTGGGCGTTGGCCGCTTTTGCGGCAGCAATGATCTCGCTGGGATGCGCGTCCGGGCGCGCGTATGCGATATTATCGTAAATCGTTCCCATAAAGAGAAACGTCTCCTGAAATACCACGGCCGTATGCTTGCGGTAGACCTCCTGCGGAATGGTGCGTATATCCACGCCGTTCAGGGTGATCTTGCCGCTGTCGGTTTCATAAAGCCGCAAAATCAGATTGATCAACGTGGATTTGCCCGCGCCGGAATGCCCCACGAGGCCGATCATCTTGCCTTTGTCCACGTGCAGGTCGATATCCTTGAGCACGGTTTCATAGGTCTTGTAACCGAATCGAACGTTGGAAAACTCGATATCTCCCGGCACGAAATCGGCGTTCGGATCTATAAGATCGTTGTTTTCCGATTTTTCATCGAGGATCTCGAATATCTTGATCAGGCTGGTGGTGAATTCGCCCAACCGGCGCGGCAGGGTGGAGGCCCAGCGCAGCGGCTGGTAGATATAAACGAGATACAGCGTGAATTCCAGAAGCTGGCCTGTTTTCATGCCGCCTTCGATCACGGCGCGGCCGCCGAAATACAGCACGAGAAATTCGCCGATCCCCATTACAAAGGTAAGATACGGGAAGATCATCGCCCAGAATTGCTCGTTGGAAACGCAAACCTTGCAAAGCCGCTTGCAGAGCGCGTCAAATTTTGCGATTTCGCGCTTTTCCGTGCCGAAGGATTTGATAACGCGGATGCCTTTCACGATATCGTGCAGTACGGAATTTACCCGGGATTCGCACCGCCATTGACGGTTATAGCGGATACGGATCGTGGACCAGAATTTATAGATCGCAAACAGCACGATGGGCGCGGGGGCCAGAACCAACAGCGTAAGCCATGGGCTGATGCTTATAAGGATAATGAGCACGGCAAGAAAGCTGATCGCTTTTTCCACTGCGTACAAACCCTGATTCGTAATGAAGTTCCGCACGGTTTCCGTATCGTTGGTAACGCGTTTCATCAGATCGCCTGAGGTTTTCTTGGAAATAGAGGTCAGCGACAGCCGTTGTATCTTATCGTAAAGCCTTTTTCTGAGGTCATCGCTCATAGCACAGCTGATCCTGTTTGCCCGCCGTTGGCTGATAATGCGGAAAATAACGGAAACGGATTGGATCAGACCGATGGCGGCTGCGCAGCGGACGACGCCGGCAACGATCTCGCTCGAAGAGAGCGCCGTGCTGTTAAGGTAGGTATCCACAAGCCTTGCGTTGAAAACCGGTACGATGGCCGAGAGCAGGGAAGCCACCGTGATCAGAAGGCTTGCGAACAGCAGCTTGCCTACGTAGGGTCTTACAAGATCCAGCGTGTGCCGCAGCACGTAGCCGCGATCCACGCAGAACAGGCAAACTTCAAGTCCTTTTGCGTAGGAGCGTCCGCATTTCGGGCATACGCGCAGCACCTCCGGGGGGATTGACGTCGTTTCTCCGGTTTCGATGTAGTGGTTGATCACCTTGCAGAATTCGCCCATCTCATTCAGCTTGCTCATGGAAAAACGGCAGAGCATGATGCTGTCCGAAAAATCCTCCGCGTGGTTCTGCGGTACAAGCTCCAGTGTGGAACAGCCGGAAAACGTGCGCTGCACGATCTCGCTTACGTTGGTAAGCGAGTACCTGCGGGGCGCTTCGGAACCGTTTTGCACGAAGATTTGCCCGTGCTGAAAAGAAAGCGTACCGCTGCAATATTCGTTTTTGTCGTTCAGATCGAAGCCGACCTTTACCTCTGCAGGTTCAGGCGCTTCGGTTTTAGGCAAAAATTGAGCCAAATGCAGTCACCTCGGTTCAATAAAGATAGGGTTCCAGCTTCCGCCGCGCGCGGGTGGCGATGGCGGAAAGGTCTTCTATGCGATAGCGGTTGCCGTCAATATCGATGATATCGATATTCTCACCGTGCATGCGGACGTTTTTAGATAGATCTTTTACGGTAAAGGATTTCTGCACGTCGCCGATCTTTACGTCAAAATAAAAATGCCCCATTTTTTCTTTGATAGAAATAATATCGGAGATCACCGGCGTAAAATAGCGCAGCGTCAGCTCCTTGTGGATAAGCGTTTGCTGTTCTTCTGAGAAATCGGAAACGTGTTCAATAATTCCGATTTCATTTTTCTCGATATCGGAAACGCAGACGTAATCCTCCGGCGCGCCGAAGGGGAGCGCGCGCTTGAGCAGAACGCGGTCGTAGCGTACGCCCTTGATCTCAGCGCCGATAAAGCCCGCGTTACTGACGTAAAAAACACATTCATCCGGCCGTAAGTATTCCGTTTTCAGAGTTTCAGGGGAAATCGTGTCCGTTGCCATATTATTCTTCCTCCTCTATGTCTTGGGGTGCGCTGTCGTCCAGAATACCGGCGGCCTTCAGGGCTTCGCTCTGCAGCTTGAACTGCTTGTAGAATTCGCCCTTCTGCCGGATGAGCGTATCAAAGGTGCCGTATTCCACCAAAGTGCCGCCGTCGATCACGGCGAGATAGTCCGCGTCGCGCAGCGTGGAAAGCCTGTGCGCGATGGCGATGGTGGTGCGCCCGGATTTCAGCGCGGAGATGGAATTCTGTATATTCCGTTCGGTTTCGGTGTCCATCGCGGCAGTCGCCTCGTCCAGTATCAGGATCTTCGGGTTCTGAATGATGGTGCGCGCAATGGAGATCCGCTGCTTTTCACCGCCGGAAAGCTTTTGCCCGCCGGAGCCGACGCGCGTTTCGTAAGCATCGGGCAGCTTCATTATAAAATCGTGGGCGTGGGCGGCTTTGGCAGCGGCGATCACCTCGTCCATGGAGGCGTCGGGCTTTGCGTAACGGATGTTATCCGCCACCGTGCCGATAAACAGGTAGATATCCTGCGATACGATACCGATGTTTTTACGAAGGGATTCAAACTTCAGGTCTCTGATATCCACGCCGTCCAGTTTGATGCTGCCCTTTTTCGGGTCGTACAGCCGCGCAATCAGGTTTGCGATGGTGGATTTGCCCGCGCCGGTGCGGCCGACGATGCCAAGCATCTGCCCCGCGCCGATCTTCAGATTGAATTCCTTTATAATGGGGCGGGCGGGTTCATATTCAAAATCAAGATCCGTGATCTCGATCTCTCCGCTGATCTGATCCAGCGCGACGGCGTCCTCTTTTTCGGTGATCTCGGCGTCCGAATCCACGATCTCAAAAACACGCTGGGCGGAATCGGCGCAGCGGGACCACCAGTTGGAGACCCACGAAAGAAAATCAAAAGGTTCCCTGAGCATTGTAAGGTATACCATGTAGCTCAGCAGGGTGCCGGTGGTGATCTCGTTTTTTGCCACCATGGTACCGCCCATGCCGAGCACGAAAGCGGAAAGGATCAGCACCGCGATCTCGGCGATCGGAAATACCGTGGCTTCGGTAAGCGCAAGCTTTAATTCCGCTTTACGGAAGCTGCCGCTCACTTTTTCAAAACGGACGTATTCGTCGTCTTCCTTCGCAAAGGCCTTGATATCTCTTTGACCGGCGATATTGTCGCTCACCATTGAAGAGACGCGGGAGTGATACACCCAGCTTTTATGGTGCAGCGCGCGGAACAGTTTTTCGCTGAAGAACAGCATGGCGTAGATCACGGGGGTGAGCAGCAAAACGATCAGCGAGAGCTTGGGGCTCATGATGAACATGATCGTAAGTACGCCGATGAGTGTGGCCACGTTGATGAGAATACCTGTAACGCCGTCCACAAAGAACCAATAGATATTGTTGGCGTCCCGCATAACGCGGTTCATCAGCGACCCGGTTTGATTGGAAACGTAGAACCCGACGCTCAGGCGCTGCATCGCCTTGAAAATCTTTACCTTGATATCGTAGATCACGCTGGGCATGATAGAGCCCTGAATATACTGCCGGAAGGAAGACAGAAAGGCGTTCAGGAGGCGGATGCCGAAAATGGACAGCACCAGTACTCCCAGCGCCTTGAACATTTCCGCTGCCGGGGCGCCGTTTTCCGTGGAGAGAACGTTATCGAACAACTGACGCGTGCTGAGCTGCGGTACGAAAACCGTAACAAGGGAATCGGCGACCATGATCAGCAGCACAACGGCGACCTGCGGAATATATCCGCCGAAAAAGCTGAAGAGACGCACGGCCGTTGCGGTTTTTCTGTCGTGCTTTTTGCAGTAGCTTTTTTCGGGATCGCACGGCGCGCCGCATTTTTTGCACACGCCTTTTTCTTTTTTATTTTCAGGCGGTAAGTCCACGACGCCGGTTTTCTTAAATGAATTGAACGCGCGGGCAAACCGATCGAAGTGCTCGATCAGACGCATGGAAAAACCGATGGCGTAAATGGGGGTTCCTTCCTTTTCGAACACCAGCCGACCGGTGGAAACGTACCGTTCGCAGGAGATCTTATCGACCTGTTCCATGGGAAACGTTTTCGTTTCGGTTATTTCGATTTTGGGCTCCAACCGTTTTTTTCTGCTTTTTACTGGGCCGATTTGTGTTTCGGCGAGAACAACAAATAAGTGCTGCTTGTCAAACCACAAAAACGAGTCGCAGTAATTGCAGCGGTCGTCCATATCGCCCTTGCAGGAGAAGAGAGCGCCGGAGGCGTCAAATTCGGCTTTCATTAACGCGCTGAGCTCTGCTTCCGAAAACCGGTCTTTGCGGTCGGGCGTATTATTTTGTTTTTTGTTTTTTTGCTTCGGCAAGTTTTATCACCTCGGATCAAAGAAAAAAACGCCGCAATCATGCGGCGTTGGAATAGTACGTGCAGCAATTCTCAGAAGGCTGCACAAAAAATCACCGCGGAATATGTTTTTGTATGCTTCATATTGATCATTGTGCTGCCTCCTTTCTTGATTTTTCTTTGAAAGTATAACAGTATCGGTAATATTTGTCAAGAAATATTTTGTTAAATTTTATATGATCATAAATAAAAACGAATAGGAAGCTGTCACTTGAAGAAGAGGGGGCCATCGCGTGTAAAATAAGGATTGTATTGGGCAAATCTTTGTGCTAAAATACAGCGGTAAAGGAGTGATACAAATGAAGTTTAATGATATGCCCTATGCAAGACCCGACAAAAAAACGGTGATCGAAACCATTTCGGCTTTTACCGCAAGATTAAAAGATGCGCCTGATTTTGAAACAGCCGATCTCGTTTTTGCGGAGGCCGACAGGTTTTATCGCCACGTGGATTCGCAGATGAATCTGGTGTTTATCCGCCATTCCATCGATACCAGAGACGCATTTTACAATGATGAGGAAAAATTCTGGAACGAAGCCGCGCCTGAGTTTGAAGAGTATCGTCAGCAATGGACCGAAGCGCTGCTGGAAAGCCCTTTCCGCGCGCAGTTTACTGAAAAATACGGTGAGATCGTTTTTCTGAACGCCGAGATCTCAAACAAATCGTTTTCGCCTGCGAATATCTCATTGATGCAGGAAGAAAACGACCTGACACAGGAATATGAAAAGCTGCTGGCTTCCGCACAGATCCCTTTCATGGACGGCGTATATACGCTTTCTCAGCTTGCGCCGTATAAAGAGGCGGAAGACGACGCCGTCCGTCTGGCCGCATGGAAGGCCGAGGGCAAATGGTATAAAGAGAATCAGGAAGCGCTGGATTCCATCTACGATCGCCTTGTGAAGCTGCGCGATACCATGGCGAAAAATATGGGATTTTCCGATTATACCGATCTCGGCTACCTCAGAATGATGCGCAACTGTTATACAAAAGAGGACGTGGCAAAATTCAGAGAGGCCGTTGTAAAGTACCTCGTGCCTGTGGCGGACAGGATCTGCCGCGCGCAAGCGGATCGACTCGGTGTGGAATATCCGCTCAGCTTTTCCGACCGGGCGCTGATGTTCCGCTCGGGAAATCCCATGCCGGTCGGCAATGCGGATGAGATCGTTAAGAACGCCAAGGCGTTTTACGATATGCTTTCGCCCGAGACTTCGGAATTCTTCGACGTGATGCTCAAGGGGGAGCTGATGCATCTGCTTTCCACAGAGGGCAAACAGGCCGGCGGGTACTGCGAATCGATCTATGAGCATGAAGTGCCGTTTATTTTCGCAAACTTCAACGGCACCCGCGACGACGTTGAGACCATGACGCACGAGGCCGGGCACGCTTTCGCGGGCTGGTATAACAGAAAGCGTGTGCCGTTGGAGACTGTTTGGCCCAGCCTGGAAGCCTGTGAAGTGCATTCTATGTCCATGGAGTTCTTCGGTTGGCTGGCGGCGGACTGTTTCTTCGGTAAGGACGCCCAAAAATTCAAATACGCCCACCTTGCCGGGGCCGTTACCTTTATTCCGTACGGGACTATGGTAGACCATTTCCAGCACGTCGTTTATGAACATCCTGAATTGACGCCTGTCGAGCGGCACGCGGAATGGAAGCGTCTGCTTGGGATCTATATGCCCTGGCTGCGGCTGGACGGCGAGATCGAATTTTATGCCGAAGGTATGGGCTGGCAGCGGCAGCACCATATTTATTCCAGCCCCTTCTATTATATCGATTACTGCCTTGCGCAGACGGTGGCGCTGGAGTACTGGGCGATGATCATGCAGGATAAGGATACCGCTTGGAAGCACTATATGGCTTATACCCGCCTTGGCGGCAGCGAGGTATTTACAAAGCTGCTTTCTCACGCCGGTATGCAGAGTCCCTTTGACGAAGCCTGCATGCGGGGCGTATGCGAGAGCGCGGCGAAATGGCTTGACTCGTTTGACGCAAATCTGCTGAAATGAACCGCTGTTTCTGACGAAACCGGCAAAATACTGTAACATAAATACCCACCCGGAATAAGATGCGGATGAGAAGCAATTCTCAATGTTGATTCCGGGAGGAAATTATAATGTTTGATAATGATTCCGGAAAGACGTCTGTTCGTTCCGGATCTTTTTTTGAAGGGATGCCGGCGATCCCCGCCGATGCGGCCGTAACCATGGCATACGTGCCGTTTCAGCTGAATACCGCCAGATTTGATGATGAGGAAGCGCTTTGCAAGGGTACTTTGTATTTAGACCTGAACAAGCCTTTTTTAAGGGGCGCTTTGAAATGAGCCATAGAGAAAAGCTGCTGCGGCGCGTTTCCGCAGTACAGTTCGCGCTTTGGGAGCTGCATCTTTATCTGAATACCCATCCATCGGATATGGAAGCGCTTTCGCTGCACGAGCAATATGAAATGAAGCTTGCAAAGCTGAAAACGGAATTTGAGGAGAAATACGGTCCCCTTACCCCCATTCAGGGCGAAGGTATCGACTGGCTGAAAAATCCCTGGCCGTGGGACGTAGAAGGGGATGAGAAATAAATGTGGATCTATGAGAAGAAACTGCAATACCCTGTAAAAATCACAAATCCGAATCCGAAGCTGGCGCAGATCATCATCAGCCAGTACGGCGGGCCGGACGGCGAGCTGGGCGCTTCGCTCCGCTACCTGTCGCAGAGGTTCGCTATGCCCTATGCCGAACTCAAGGGCCTTCTCACCGATATCGGTACCGAAGAACTCGGCCATCTGGAAATGATCGGCGCCATCGTATACCAGCTTACCCGAAACCTGAGCATGGAGCAGATAGAAAAGTCCGGCTTCGATAAATACTTTGTGGATCATACCACGGGCGTATACCCCGTTGCGGCCTCCGGCGCTCCGTTTACGGCTGCCTATATTCAGTCGAAGGGCGACGTGATCACCGATCTGCATGAAAATCTTGCCGCGGAACAGAAAGCACGCACCACTTACGATAATATTCTTCGTTTTGTGGATGATCCCGACGTGGCAGACCCCATCAAATTCCTGCGCGCAAGGGAAGTCGTTCACTACCAGCGCTTCGGCGAAGGTCTTCGTTTGGCAACCGACCGGCTGAACAGCAAGAATTTCTATGCGTTCAACCCGGCCTTTGATAAAAAATAAACCAACCCTCGGGCGGCAGAAATATCTGCCGTCCTTTTTAATATGCGCAATGCCGTCCTTTTTAATATGCGCAATGCCGTCCGTTTTAATATGCTCAATTCACTTGAATTATTTTTAATATAGTATTATAATGCAATAGTATAAGTGTTATGACCGTGGGGTGAACCGTATGGAGACGAAGATTTTTGCTTTCGCAGGGAAAGGCGGGGTGGGAAAAACCTCGCTTTCCGCCGCAGCCGTTCGTATTTTATCTGAACGGTACCCGGAAAAAAAGATTTTGGCCGTGGATGCGGATCCTGCGGTGGGGCTTTTGACCGCGTTTGGCGTGGAGCCCGCGCTTACTCTGGATCACGTGCGTCTTATGATCGCCGAAAGCATTGATAAGGGGGATACCTCCGAGGCGGCTGCCCTGCTCAGTGAGGCCAGATTTCATCTGCTCGACTGTATCACCGAGGTGGGGAATATTTCTTTTCTGGCAATCGGGCGTCCGGAAGCCGCCGGGTGCTACTGTAAGGTAAACGCTTACCTCAAGCAGGTGCTTGAGATGATATCGGGTAATTACGATTTCGTTGTGATCGACGGAGAAGCGGGTATTGAGCAGATCAACCGCAGGGTGATGGAGAATATCACGTTTCTTGTGCTTGTGAGCGACGGCAGTATGAAAGGGATCCGTGTGATCTCCACGATAAACGACGTTTCAAAGAAGCTTGTATCCTGCAAAAGAACGGGCGTCGTTTTTAACCGTGTCACCGAGGAATTTATTGCGCCTGCCGATATGGGGCTGCCGGAAATCCTTGCCGTGATCGAAGACGATCAAGCGCAGAGGGAGAACGATATGCGCGGGGAAACCGTATTTTCCCTGCCGGAGGATTCCCCCTTATACGTTGGTACGGAAAAAGCGCTTTTCCTGCTGTTGGGGGTGGAAAACGATGCGGCTGTTTGACGAAGTGATCGCCGCCGTCAGCGCGATGTTTCCGCCATCGCCGGATAAGGCTGCCGCTTATGATGAGAAGCTTTGCGCCGCGCCCGGAGATAAGAATGCGATATTGTTCCGCGGTGATACGGCGTATGAATTGGGTGGGAGCGGAAAAATCTCCGTTTGCAGCGTTCTTTTCGGGGAATTGCCTAAAAAAGCGGATACCGTTTGTCTTTACGGCCCGGATTTGAGCGAGATCGATACGGATTCCGCGTTTGCCCACGTCACTTTTATACAGCTTCGGGAGAACGCGGCGGAGGACGCTTATTACGAACAGCTGAAGCAGGTCGGTTTCACTGTGTTTCAGGTGTATCCTGAGGGTTATCACATTCGTGTGTCTCCCTCCGCCGGTAAAGAACAGGTGCGCGTTTCAAAGGCTGCTTTGCGAACAGCGGAGCCGTTGTCGTTTATGAACGTCGGATGCAGCCTGATTCGGGAGTTTAAAAAGCATCCGGACGTGGAATACGTGAAAACCGTGTTTATCACAAAGCCTGATTTTGATTACAGAGGTTTATCCGCACTTGCGGCAAAAGCAAGGGAAATAACCGACGCGTTCCGGCACACACTGGAATCCGGCGAGCTGGATTGCGCCGCCTGCAAAATGAAGCCGATCTGCGATACCGTGGAGGGCCTCAGAGAACTGCATTTTAACAGGGAGGATAAGAAGAATGGAACATGATCACAATCACGGTCATCCCGCGTTTGCCGCTGGGGAACCGGATGAAGTACGGGCGATGCTCGCGTATATGGAGCATCACAACGAGCACCATACCGCCGAGCTGCGGGAGCTGGCGGAAGCTCTGCCCGAAAATGCCGCAGCCGCCGTGCTTGAAGCAGCCGCGCATATGGATAAGGCAAATGAAAAACTGAATACGGCGCTGAGGCTTTTGGGAGAATAAAAATGTGTTTATCTACGGTGTATAAAAAAGAAGACGGCGAGAACGTATATCTTTGTAAGAACGTGGCGCGGGTGATCCCCGGGGAGCATGAAGTTACCTGCTACGATCTTATGGGCAGAAAAACGGTGATCGCCGGCGTATTGGTCGATATCGATCTGATGGAAAATATGATTTTGGTAAAGGAAGCGGAATTATGAAATACTACGGCGGATGCGACGTCGGTTCCACGTATACGAAGGCCGTCGTTCTCGACGAAAACGGAAAAATAGCCGCAAGCACGATCCAGCGCAGTAAGATCAACGCGGCGCAGTCTTCCCAGCTTGCTATGGCAACCTGTATTTCGCAGGTGCCGCAGCTCGGTTCTCCGGAGGATCTTGCCTATATCATAGGCACCGGCTACGGCAGAAACCGCGTTCCCTTTGCGGCGGAGAATATATCCGAAATCTCCTGCCATGCTATGGGCGTACATATTACCGATCCCACGGTAAGAGCCATTATCGATATCGGCGGGCAGGACGTGAAGGGGATCGCCGTAGCGGAGGACGGCACTGTGAAAAATTTTGCCATGAACGATAAATGCGCCGCCGGCACCGGCCGTTTTTATGAAGCGATGGCGCGTTCCTTTGAGATGACGCTCGAGGAATTTTCTTCTCTTTCGCTGAGAGCGAAAAGCGCGATCCCGATCACCGCGCAATGCACCGTATTTGCGGAATCCGAGGTGATCACGCTCGTGGGCGAGGGTAAAGCGCCGGAGGAGATCGCCGCCGGGATCCAGATGGCTGTGGCCAAGCGCTGTTTCGTTATGGCGAAAAAAGCCGGCGCGGTCAATCATATAGCGCTTACCGGCGGGTGCGCAAAAAACGAAGGGCTGAAAAAGGCCATTGAAAAAGTGCTGAAGATCAAAGTTGTGGAGCTGGCTGTGGATCCGCAGCTGATGGGAGCGTTAGGCGCGGCGGAATACGCCCGCAGGAAAGGAGCCGCAAGATGAAAGATCTGAAATACCGTATATATTTTGAGCAGCTGCTCGGCGACGTAAAAAATGAGCTCGTGGATCGGGCGTTGGCGGACGATCAGCTTGCGCTGGGGTATTCGTGCTATTACGTGCCCGAAGTCCTGCTGAATCTGGATGGCTGCTTTTCCTTGCGTATGCGGGCGCCCGGCATTGCCGATACGTCTATCGCCACGTACTACATGTCCGAAAAAACGTGTATGTACTCCCGCAGTATTCTGGAACGGGCCATAGAGGGCGGCTACAACTTCTTTGCGGCGCTCCTCAGCACCGAGACCTGCAGCATGATGAACCGCGCGCACGAGCATTTCGAGATGCTGAATCTGGTAAAGGAGCAAAACGAGAAATTCTTTGTTTCCCACATTGATTCCCCGTTCGTTACGAAGGATTACGCCATAAAGCACTATGAAAAGCAGCTGAGAAAGCACGTTCTTGATAAGCTAAACGACGTATACGGTGTGGATACGTCTGAAGAAGCGCTGCGCGCCGCCGTGGAAAGGCACAATGAGATCTGCCGTATCGTTTCACAGATCGGCGCGTTCAGAAAGCTTGAAAATCCGCCCATCACAGGCTATGAATTCCATCTGATCGAGCTTGTAAGCGAATGCTGCCCGCAGACGCTCATTCTGCCGTATCTGAAGGAAACGCTGGAAGAAATAAAAACGCGAAAGCCCGATGAAACGCCGTGGTACCGCGTGCGCGTAGTGCTTGCCGGCGGAGAAAACGACGATCCCGATTTTACGAAGATGATCGAGGACTGCGGCGCGTTCGTTGTGGCGGACCGTTATTGCTTCGGCTCCTTGCCAGGCAGAGAGGAGATCGTGATCGGCGAAAACGAAACGGCGCTTCAGGCCATTGCGCGTCACTACATCGAGACGAATCAGTGCCCCAGATTTATGAATCCGGAAAAGGTTCACGGCAGAAAAGAGTATTTTCGCTTCCTTGCCGATGAATACAAGGCGGACGGCTTGATCGTACAGCAGATGAAATTCTGTGAATACTGGGAATACGAGCGTATGTACTGCCAGAACGTGATGGAAACAGAATACGGCGTGCCTTGTATGGGCATCGAAAAGGAATACGTGAACACTTCCACAGGGCAGCTCAGAACGAGATTCCAGGCGTTTGTGGAAGCGTTGGAGATCAAGAAGATATCCGGGGAGGGAAATCGGAATGGCTGAGAAAAAAGACAGAGGCACGCGCAATCGCTTTTACGATGGTTACGAGCTTGCACGATACAGAAAATGGCGCGGCTGGAAGGATTCGTGGGTGGATTTCCGCGAATGGCTCACCGAAAAGAAGATCAGCGGCGAGCTGATCAAGGCCGATCCCATAAGAGCGTTCAAAGCGTTAACGTATTATCACTGGCTGGCGCCTTATCTCGGCAGCGGCAGCATGGTGGACCGCACCATAGACGACGCCCACGGCGAAG
>CAMVBR010000023.1 GCA_947165755.1 uncultured Clostridia bacterium | reverse complement strand
GAAGCGGGAGCCGTTATAGTACCACATCACCTGATCGAACCGCAGGGTATCGTAGGTCTGCGCCCAGCCGTGCAGGCAGCTGGGGTAAGCGCACTGCATATCCCACTTGTTTGCGGGGTCGCCGAGGCCATACTGCCGCATATAATCCCCGAGCCAGTCGTGGGAATCCAGCATCCACACGTTGAAAAGCACGTTTTCGCCCGCCTCGTCCGAAACGGGCAGCACGTAGTTTGTCACACCCGAAACGCCCGCCGGGCCACGCTTGGAAACACAGTGGCTCATCTCTTCATACACGTCCATCTGCGAAAAGCCGCGGTGCGCCTCGCAGTCGTGATTGCCGAAGGTGTGGGCCCACGGAATATTCCGCGCCGCCATCACGGCGTTCAGGTCCGTTAGATAGCCGCGCAGGTTTTCCGCGCTCTCCACGGCGTCGTGGTCGGCCACGTCCCCGAGGATGAGCAGCAGATCGGGCTTTACCCCGTCCAGCAGCGCCGCCAGATCGCGGGTGAGGCGCCGGTCGTAGTTGACCACGCCGTGCAGGTCGGATACGGACAGGATGCGGAATTTTCCGTTTTTGAAACGGAGGGGCAATTTGTTGGGGATCTCATACGATGCTTCATGCTCAAACACAGCGCGTACCTCTTTCTCCCGCAGCGGCGGGAATTGCTTTCGTTTGGATTATAGCATACCCGGGGCAGAATGGGCAAGGAGATTTTAGAGAGAAATTGGAATTTGTAGGGCTCGACGCCCTGCAAATTCCAGTGGCCAGCAGCCAGTGGTCAGTGGTCAGAATGACACAAAGGCGAGCAAATCCGTTCGCTGGTCACTGGTCATTGGTCACTGGTCACTTGCACAGCGATAAACTGAAATATGCCCTAAAATCCCCTTGCAAGGTGAGAGCAAATATGCTATATTCATAACGGTGATGATCCTTATGAAAAAAATTGCGATCGTATTTTCTGTTTTGTTTGTTGCTCTGCCGTCGCTCTCGGGCTGCTTCGGCGCGAAGGTGGATCAGGGGAACACAACCGCGCAGCCCTCGGCGTTCACAACGGAAGAGAGCACGCTTAACGCGCCCACCGAAACGCAAGAGGTCTCTTCGGCGCCTGCGCAGACACAGCCCGCCGAAACACAAACTGTGACCGAGAACGCCGCCCCCGAGACCGCGCCGCAAACAACCGAAGCCCCCGAAACGCAGCCGCCCGAAACCGAGCCCGCCGCGCCAGTGAGTACGGTTCCCTCCACGCCGGAAGAAATCGTCGCCTTCTACGCCAACGCGGTGAACGACGTAAAAGCCAACGGCAGCGCCGGGTACACGAAAAAGGAATTCAAAACCATGCGGGAGCTCAGGGCCACGGGCAACGCCGAGGTGGACAAAATGATCGGCAGCGCGGTGGGCACCTTCATCAAAGACGAAGCCCACGCCGAGGCGAAAACCTATGCCAAAGGGACCGAGGAGGCCAAGGCCAATATTTCCGGCTGGGCGCTCACCGACCCGGGCAAGGTGGTTTCCGCCGCTTTATCGCACACCGGCGGCGATTATACCGTGACCATCCGGTTGGCGGACGAGGATACCCCCCACCGGGGCGCGAGCTTTCTTGCGCAGGTGGGCACTGTGCTGCTGTGGGAGGATTTTGAGAACGATCTGAAAAAGGTGAGCTTTATCAAGGAATACACCGACCCGCACGTGCTGTACACCGGCTACACGATCACCGCCGTTCTCTCCCCCGAGGGGATGCTCAGATCCGTGGAGCACAGGGCGAACGTAACGCTCTCCTTCGGCAGCGTAAAGCTGCCCTTCATCGGCCATATGAACGGCCTTTCCATCGGGCTGGAAAGCGCAGAGACTTACAGCAATTTCACCTATTGATACGATCTGAAAACCGCCGTCCGGAAGGGCGGCGGTTTTGCTTGTCGGAATATTGCAGTTTGTGGGGCTCGATGCCCCACAAACTGCACAGTCACCAGTCGCCAGACACCAGGCATCAGGCGCAGGGTACATAGCATTTCTGTTACAGGTCAACAAATCTCATCTTTCTGCAATGAATCTATGTCTCCCCTTTTATAATTTAAGGGCGAAGCCCTTCCTTATAAACTAGTGCCTGGTGCCTGGTGCCTGGTGCCTTCCCCCCTACAAACTGAAATTTACCCCCCACTACTCTCCCTCCAAGATCCGCTCGAGCGCCCTTGCGAACGCTTCCAGCCCGATCTGATCCTCTGCGGTGAATCTGCCGAGGGTGGGGCTGTCGATATCCAGCACGCCGTAAAGGGCGCCGTTTACAAAGAGCGGCACTACGATCTCGGCGTTGGAGGCGCAGTCGCAGGCGATATGCCCCTTAAAGGCGTGCACGTCCGGCACAAGCTGCGTTTCCCCCGTTGCGGCCGCCGTGCCGCACACGCCTCTGCCGAAGGGGATCTTTACGCAGGCGGGCTTGCCCTGAAAGGGCCCGAGCCACAGCACATTTTCTTTGGCCAGGTAAAACCCCGCCCAGTTGATATCGGCAAGGCTATCGTAAAGCAGGGCCGAAGCGTTGGCGAGCACCGAAACGCGCTGCGGCACCCCTTCCGAAAGGGAGATAAGCTGTTTTACAAGCAGACCGTGATCCATAAAAAACGCCTCCTGAACGTTCTGCAAATACTATAACGGAAAAATAAGAAAATGTCAACGCGCGTCTTTACAACACAAAAACGGCATGATAAAATAAAGAAAAAACGACGGGAGACGTGACAATGAAAGGCATTTTTGAAAACGCAAAATTCATCACCACCGATTTTGAAAACTACTTTGCTTCCAGCAATTCCGTATGGGGACGCCGCCGCCCCAAGCTCTATCAGCACACCGACCTCGTGGCCTACGAGGGCCTGCCCATGTTCGCCAAGGATTTCGACGCCGATTCTGCCGACGGGGTGAAGCTGTATTTCACCGCGCTGGGCTGCGCCGAGATCTTCTTAAACGGCGTGCGCGTGGGCGCGGACGAGATGAAGCCGGGCTGGACGGACTACAACAAGCGCACGCTCTACCGGGAATACGACGTTTCTTCCCTTTTGCGCAAGGGCGCAAACCGCGTGCTGGCCGTGGTTTCCCCCGGCTGGTATTCGGGACGCATCGCGGGCGGCATCTACGGCGATAAATCCCCCGCCCTGCTCATGAAGATCGTTTGCGGAGAAAACGTGCTTGCCGCCACGGACGGGGCGTGGCTTGCCACGGTGGGCGGCCCCATCCGCACCGCCGATATCTGGGACGGCGAATACTGCGACGGCACCTTTGCCGATTACACCGCGCTTTCTCTCCCCGAGACCGCGCTGGAGGGCTGGAAAAAGGCGACCGTGACCGCCTACAAGGGCAAGGTGACGCCCTACCTCGGCTCCACCGTGTGCGTGCGCGAGGGCCTTTCCCGCGCGCCCGAAACCGTAACCGTATACGACGGCATTGAAAACAACGGCTCCGACTTCGGCAGGATCCACGTTTGCGACGTGAAAAAGACCCTGCCCGTGACCATGGCCAGAGGCCAGAAGCTGGTGCTGAATTTCGGCCAGGAGGTGGTGGGCCACCTGAAGATCACCGCCAAGGGCGAAAAGGGCGTTACGGTAAAGATGCGCTACGCCGAATTTCTGAACGATTCGGGCCTGCTCTCGCGCGGGAACGACGGCCCCGAGGGCGGGGTATACACCGTGAACCTCCGCTCCGCCCTGGGCAAGGCCTACTACGTGCTGGACGGCGGCAAGGAAGAAACCTACCGCCCGTATTTCACCTTCTTCGGCTTCCGCTACGTGGAGCTTTCGGCCGACGGCGACGTGGAATTCACCGAGCTCACCGCCGAGGTGGTGGGCAACGACAACCGCGATACCGGAAAGCTCGAAACCTCGAGCGCGCTGGTGAACAAGCTGATCAGCAACACCCTTTGGGGCCAGCGGGGCAACTACCTGAGCGTGCCCACCGACTGCCCGCAGCGCGACGAGCGCCTCGGCTGGACCGGCGACGCGCAGGCCTTCAGCGTGACCGCCGCCTACAACGCAGACGTATACGGCTTTTTCCGCAAGTGGATGCAGGATATGCGCGATTCCCAAAGCGAATCGGGCGGCTACGGCGACGTGAACCCCCGCGTGGGCTACTGCAACGGCGACGACGCCAGCGCCTGGGGCGACGCGGGCGTGATCATCCCCTACAACCTCTACCGCATGTTCGGCGATAAAACCATGCTGGAGGAGCACTACGCCTCCATGGAAAAATACGTTACCGGCATCCTCACCAAATACGGCATGTCCGGCCCCATTCCGCGCTTCGGCGACTGGCTGGCCTACGACCAGTGCTCCAACAAGTTCATTTCGTCGGTATATTTCATCCGCGATCTGGAGCTGATGAGCCGCATGAGCGAGGCGCTGGGCAAAACCGCCAAGGCCAAGAAATACGCGGACCTGCGCGAGGCCGCCATCGTATACTTCCGCAAGCACTTCATGCGCCGGGGCAAGCTGAAGAGCAACACCCAAACCGAAAAGGTGCTGTGCCTCGCCTTCGGCATCGTAACCGGCAAGGCCGCCGAGGAGATGGCGGACGCGCTCGCAAAGCAGATCGCGGAGAACGGCGACCGGCTCTCCACCGGCTTCCTCGGCACATACAACCTCTGCCCCACCCTTTCCGCCTTCGGCAAGGATAAAACCGCATATAACCTGCTGCTGCAGCGCAACGAGCCCTCGTGGCTTTACAGCGTGGATCAGGGCGCTACCACCATCTGGGAGCGCTGGAACTCCTACACGAAGGCCCGGGGCTTCGGCGACGTGGGCATGAATTCCTTCAACCACTACGCCTACGGCTCCATCGTGGAGTGGATCTACCGCTACGCCGCCGGTATCGAGCCCGCGGCACCCGGCTTCAAGGCCGTCACGCTGCAGCCCACGCCCGATTTCCGTACCGACGCCGAGCTGCCCGCCGGGCAGGAGCGCATCACCTATATCAAAGCGGAATACGATTCCGCCGCCGGCCTCATTAAGAGCGCGTGGAACACCGAGAACGGCTTCGTTTACACCTGCACGGTGCCCGAGGGCGCCGCAGCCACCCTGCTGCTGCCCGTAACGGCCGATACCCTCACGGTGAACGGCGTTTCCCACGCGGGCACGGAATATGCGGTGAAGAACGGCAGATACGTGATCGCCCTCGCCCCCGGCGAATACGAATTCAAACAGGAGAAATGAAATTGAAACGGTTTTGCAAAGCATTTTTATCCATCGCGCTGTGCGCGGCGGTGCTGGCGGGCTGCCTTCTTTTGCCCGCCGGCGTTTCGGCGGCGGCAGCCAACGTGCTGACGCTGGACGGTAAGCCCGTGCGCAACGTGGGCGCAAACAATTACACGGTTCACGCGAACCCGGTGAAATCTTATCTTTCCCCACTGGCGGACGGCGCCTTTGTGCGGGTGTGCGCCACCTTTGAAGATACCCTGCTGGCCGAATGGTATTCCGCCGGCGGCAAGCTGCAAAAAACGAAAACGGTCGATTATCCCCTGCCCATCTTCGGCGGCTTTTATTTCGGCGAAACCTATAATTTCGCCATCTACGGGCAGCAGAACCTTTCGGACGACCCGAACGCGGTGGTGATGGAGGCGGTGCGCTACGATAAAGAGATGAACGCGCTGGATTCCGTTACCCTGCGGGGCATGAACACCTACATCCCCTTCGACGCGGGCTCGTGCCGTTTTGCCGAGGCCGGCGGGCGGCTGTATATCTACACCTGCCACGAGATGTTCGACCACGGCGACGGCAATCACCATCAGGCGAATATGACGCTGGTGTTTGACGTTTCTCCCCTGCAGCTGGTGGCGGAGACCTCGAAGGTATCGAACAACGGCACCGGTTACGTAAGCCATTCCTTCAATCAGTTTATTGCCGCCGACGGCAAGTTCGTTTACCGCGCCGACCACGGCGACGCCCACCCCAGAGGGCTCTATATCTCCAAAACGGGCACCGATACACCGGTGACCAGCGTAACGTATACCGTGCCGCTCCAATTCCCGGGCGGCGTGGGCATCAACTCCACCGGGGCAACGCTGGGCGGTATGGCGCTCACAAATACCAACGTGCTGCTGGCGGCAGCCATCGACAGCCAGACGGCGGAATACACCCATTTTTACGACTACTCTTCGGACGAACAGCGGAACATTCTCGTAGTATCCGCCGATAAATCGCTGAACGACGACAAAAACCGGAGTTACCGCGTGACCAGCTACGCAGCGGACTCGAATATCGACGTAAGCACGCCCCACCTGACCGCGATCGGCGGCGATACGGCCCTGCTGATGTGGGAGGAAACGGACAGAGAAAAAGGCGTTACCGTAACGCGCGCCTGCCTGCTGAATGCCTACGGCCAGCCGAAAACGGACGTGCATACGCTGGAGGCGCGTCTTTCGGACTGCGCGCCCGTGCCGGCCGCCGACGGCAGCGTATATTGGTACGTTTCGGATGAAAACCGCGTATATACCGCGGACGGCTACGTGACCGAGACCGACGGCACGAACCTGCTGCTCTATAAGCTGGACCCCGCGCATATTTCCGATTTTACGCCCCTGAAGCACAATTGGCGGCTCACCAAGACCCTGACCGCCGCCACCTGCGAAACGGACGGCAAAGGCCAATTTACCTGCGCCGTGTGCGGCAGCCAAAAGACCGAGAAGATCCCCGCCCTCGGGCACGATTGGGGCGCATGGGACTACGGCAGCTTTGAGGAGCACGTGCGCGTTTGCAAAAACGACCCCAAGCACGTGGAACGCGGCCGCCACAACTGGGAAACGGTTTACGTGGAGACCCCGCCCACCTGCACCGATGAAGGATACGGCCGTGTCAGCTGCGATATCTGCCGGTATTACGTGACCGGCTGGGTGATTCCCCCGGCGCACGATTGGAGCGCGTGGAAGCCCTATACCGATAAGCTGCATAAGCGCTATTGCAGGACCGACGAATCTCACACCGAAACCGCGAAGCATAGCTGGAAGAAGACCGGCGCCACCGCCCCCACCGCCGCCCAAAACGGCAGCACCCTTTACACCTGTGAGGTCTGCGGGGCCGAGCGCATCGAGGTCATCCCCGCCACCGGCGTGAGCTTCCGGCCCGGCGACGTGAGCCTGAACGGCAGCGTGAGCACAGACGACGCGCGCCTTGCGCTGCGGGCCGCCATCGGGCTGGAGCAGTATGCAAAGGGCTCCCTCCCCTTCCTCGCCGCCGACGTGGCCGCCCCGCTGAATAAGCTCACCACAGCCGACGCCCGCCGCATCCTGCGCGCCGCCATCGGGCTGGAACAACTGTAACGGAACATATAAAAGAAAGGCTTTTCCAAACGGAGAAGCCTTTTTTCGTTGTCCACAGGACGGAAAAAATATAGACAAGAAACTACCCTTGCCCCGAACGGATGAAGGGTAGAATTTCAGAAAGAAAAGCAACTATTGCAACTGCTTTTTTACAACAATATATCATTTTCATCACATGATTTTTATAATAGGTTGAAATAATAGTTACAGTAGTTACACTGGTTACAGAACGCAATTATTTGACAGAGATACTGAAGTTCTTGCGATATCGGAAGATAGGTGGTATACTGTTCTTATAAAACAAGAGGAGGGGGCGAACGTATGTGCTGCCGGTATTTATTCAGCGACGCGCCGAAGGACGACCGGGTGAAGAAGATATTGGCGCTGATGGAGCGGGACCATCCGGGGGAATACAAAACCGGGGAGGTCTTTCCGGGGGACGCCGCGGCCGCGATCATCGGCGAAGAAGGGCGGCTGCGGCACGTGCCCGCCGTATTCGGCTTCCCTGCCCTGCGCGACGGCGGCAGGCTGCTGCTCAACGCCCGCGCCGAGACCGTGGAGGATAAGCCCACCTTTGCGAAGGCGTTCCGCACGCAGCGTGCCATACTGCCCGCGGACGGCTTTTTCGAGTGGAGCCACACCGGCCCGAAAACGAAATACCTGTTTACCCTGCCCGAGGAGCGCACGCTCTACCTTTGCGGGCTGTATACGCTGCACGAGGGAAAATACCGGTTTGTGATCCTCACCCGCCCCGCCAACGACAGCATGATCGAGGTGCACGACCGCATGCCCGTGATCGCCACGGCGGATCAGGTGCGCCCCTACCTTACGGATCTTGCGGCGGCGCAAGCCGTTTTGCGTTGCCCGGGGCAGGCGCTGAATCGGAGCCGGGCGGAGTGACAAAACCGTATTAATGCGTAATTCGCAATGCGTAATGCGTAATTACAATTCAGGATAAAAGCAACGGCCTTTCGCCGCAATTCAGGATCATGTACCGTATGATTTTCCGTCGCTTCGCAGCGCGGCACACCGTGCCGCAATCAAAGGGAAAAGATACGTAAAATTAAAATGGCTTTCAAAACCAAAAAACCGGCCTTTCGGAAAGGCCGGTTTCGTATTTATTTCAGACGTATCAGAAGGTGATCACGCGCTTTTCGAGCACCGCGGAGCGGTAGATCAGCTCGCCGATCAGGTTTTTGCGGAAGAAGCCGATGATCTTCTGCAAAATGCGGGCAACAAGCTGCGCCTCTTCGGGGGCGGGGATCAGGTGGCTTTCCATATTGCCGTCGTCGCAGATGAAGGGCTGCGAGAGCAGCATGCCGCCCTCGTTTTTGATCTGGAAGCGCACGTAAGCGCCGATCTCATCCGCATGGGCGCGCAGGTCGATGGCGTTGCCGGTGGCGATCACCTTGCCGTCCGCCACCCATTCGATCAGGTCCGCGTTTTCGGCGTCCACGGTGATGATATCGTTGGCGTCGTCCACGGTGATGCGCTTTACGTTCGCGTATTCGCCCGTGCCCTCGAATTCGTCGCCCAGCTCGTGGCGGGCGATCTTGGAGCAGGCGAAGAAGGTGCCGGTCTCCATGGCGGTGCGAAGCGCTTCCTCCGAAAGCTCAGGCATGAGCATGATCTCAGCGGTAAGGCCGATGTGCCGCATGACGTGGGAATCGTCGTTAGAGAAGGCGAACACGTTGCGCCCGCGCGGAATGCAGTACATAAGAAGCTGATCCCACAAAACGCGGTCGTAGCGGTCGGGGCCGTCGTCACAGTTGAAGGCCTCCACGCCTACGCAGCTCGGGTGCCTCAGCAGCGGCTCAATGAAGGGCATCAGGTTGTTCCAGTCGTATACCCGGTTGATATCGTGGGAGGCGGCGATGAAATCGCCGGGGTGGTTGATCACGGAAATGCCACCCGCCGCTTCGGTTTTGGCGATACAGGTCTCGTAATCCTCCTCTTTGCCGAGGTAATTCTGCCCCCAGCCGCAGAAGAAGCCGTTCACGTGGTTCTTGCGCGAGGTAAGGGCGTTCATTTCCAGACCCTGCTTTACGTCCAGCATGGGGCGGCCGCCGCGGTCCGCGCCCGTGGTGATCTGGGCGTAGCGCTCGTCGGACATGGCCTTGATCTCGTTGGGCTTGATGTATTTATTGAACCCGATGATCGGGATCATCTTATGGGGCCGGTTCCAGCCCGTGTGCACCACGCCGTGATCCGTAATGGCAAGGATATCGTAATTCAGCTTATAGTATTCCTCCACCACGTCGGTGATGTTCATCTCACCGTCGCTGTAAAGGGTGTGGGTGTGAAGCTGGGCGCGGTAGTGGTTCCACGTATCCCAGTTTACGGTTGCGTAAGGATCGGTGATCTTGTAGTCCACGGTTTCAGCCATCGCGGGCAGCATCAGGCCTCCTGCTGTGAGCAGCGCTAAGATCAGGGCAAGCAGCCCTCGCCAAAATTTCATACCTGCGAATTCTCCTTTCGGTTGTTCTGCATCGATTTTAACATATTTTTTTACAATGTACAATATTTTTATACAAAAATATTTTGCAGGGCTTCGGCGAACACCGGCAGCCACCACGCGCGGTAGCCCGCCCTCGTGGGGTGGATGGCATCCGCCATATACCGCCGCCGCGCCTCGGGCGTAATACCGTTGACAGCATCATCGTTCCACAGGTCGATAACGGTGATCCCCCATTTCTCGCGCACGGCGTAGAGCAGCTCCACCATTTCGGCGTAGGCGGCGGAATCGTACCGCGCCTGCGTGTAGAATACCACCGGGCAGCCCCAGGTCTCTTTGGCGTAGGCGATAATATACTCTATGGCCCCCGCCACGGTGGAGGTATCGAAGTCCTCTTTGGCGAACCCGGCGGCAACCGCCCCCAGGGGCACGTTTTTCGAGGCGTCGTTGGTGGAAAGCTGGCACACGAAGGCGTCGGCCCGAAGAGCGGGATCGAGCTTTTTCAGCCGCGCCACGTAGGAGCTGCCGTTCAGATCGGCCAGCGTTGTGCCGGATACCGCCTCCTTCACCGCGTTCACGCCGTAGATTTCGGCAAGGTCGTCCACAAAGCTTTTGCCGAAGGCGCAGGCCCCGTAGGTGACGCTGCTGCCGAGGAACAGGACCGTTTTGCCCCGCAGCATGGTATTCTCCCGCTCTGCGGCGGGCAGACCGTAATTACCCATACAAAACACCCCGAAGAATTTCGCAGCGGCGAACCCGCCGCCCAGAATCGCCAGCGCCATAAGCAGCGCCAAGGCCCGTTTGACCCGTTTCATCATAGCTCTCTCGGCGGCCGCAGGCTCAGGTGATGATCAGCTCCCGGGCGACGCCCTTGTAGCCGCAGTCGGTCACGTACTGGGGCAGCGTGGGGGTGAGCATGCTCTCGAAATCGAAGTGCAGATGGCCCGTGAGCACCGCCTTGATGAGTGGCTCGCCCTTGATGAGGTCGATCATATCCAGCGTGGGCCGATCGGGCCGCTGCTGCACGGCGCGGAATTCGCTGTAAGGCAGCAGGTGCGCTTCGTCGCAGCCCACCAGATAGGAGCAGTCCGCCCCCGGGATGGCCATGTGGTAATCGTAGAGCGACTGCTCGAAGAGCGGATCGTGGAACATGAGGATGATGGGCAGGCCCTTTTCAATTTCCCGGATAAGGCGCTGCCGCTGCCATTCGGCAAACAGGTAGTAGCTGTTATCCATGGCCACGACGTTCACGCCGCCCACCACGCGGGTGTTCCAGAACATGGGCACGCCGAGGCCGTAGCCCATCTCCATATAGCTGTTCATACGGTAGGCGTTGTCTTCCCACGCCTCGCCCACGTAGCGGGAATACTCGTGGTTGCCCGCGATAAAGAAGATTTTTTCGTTTTGCAGGAGCTTTCGCGCCTTCTCCACGTTGGCGGCGGAAACGAAATCGATCAGATCGCCGGTGTGCACCAGCAGATCGCAGTTTTTCTCGGCGTAGGCGATCTGCTCGTTCAGGTAGGCCTCGGTCTCGCCGTTCAAGCCCCCGGCGCGCCGGGCGGCGAGCTCCCGTTTGCGGGCGTCGTCGCGTTCGTCCGCATAGGCAAGATGGGTATCGGTGACGTGCAGCAGCCGCACGGGCTTTTTAAGCCCGATATGCAGCGTGGAGGTTGTAAGCTTCATGTTTTTCCGCCTTTCGCAAAAACGGCCCGCGGGCCGCCTTCGCCTGTTTTTCAGATGAATTATAAACAGTATATATGAATTTCAGGCGTTTGTAAATAATTTTTGTAATATTCGCCAAAGGTTATTGCAAAACCACGGCAAATCATATAAAATAAAGAGGCGTATTACGCATCTGCGCAAAGGAAGGAGAACGATATGAAAAAATCGGTTAAAATCATTATCGCCGTGATCGCGTGCGTGCTTGTGATCGGCGGCGTGATCGGCGGTTACGTGGGCTACGAGCTCACCTACCACCCCAGCAAATGGCTGGTGGAGGGCGACGACGCGCTGGAGGATATCCCCTATGAAGAGGAAGTGGAAAACCTGCCCCTGATGGCCAACACCTGGCAGGAGGCCCTTCCCCAAACCGAGATCTATACCCTGATCAAAAACCATTTCGACGCCCCGCTGCCCGAGGGCAAAACCGAGAAGAAGGCCATTGTGATCGGCTACGACGGCTGCCGGGTGGATACCTTCCGCCTGATAGAGACCTCGAAGCGCAGCGCCATCAAAACGCTGGTGGATATGGGCGGGCAGGCCGTGTTCAGCTACGCGGGCGGCGTAATGTACCCCGAAGAGAACATCCAGGCCACCTCCACCGCCCCCGGCTGGTGCTCTATGCTGATCGGCAGATGGGCGAACGAAATCGGCGTAACCAACAACGGCCAGCCCAAGCCCGTGGAGCCCAAAACCCTGCTTCTCTCGCTGGTAGAGGAGGGCAAGGCGGATAAGAGCGCCTTCTACGTATCGTGGGACGGCCACTTCAGCAAGAAGGACGCCACCTATATCAACGAGAAGCATTACGCCAAGGATAACGGCGTGAACACGGTATTCCGCCGCGCGCTCTTCGACCCCGGCACGAAATTCAACATTATTTCAGATCTGAAGAAGGAGGACTGCTCCGACTTTATTTTCAGCACGCTGGAATACACGGACCATGAGGGCCACAGCACCGGCTTTACGCCCATGAACATCAAATACGTGAGCGCCTTCCGCAACGCCGAGGACGCAGGCATGGACATCATTGAGACCGTTACCGCCCGTAAGACCTACGATACCGAGGACTGGCTTATCCTGATCACCACCGACCACGGCGGCTACGGCGGCGGCCACGGCGGCCCCACCTTTGAGGAGCGCATGACCTTCATCGTATCGAACAAGCCCATTCTGCAAAAATAAATAAGCCGAAAAAACGGCAGCCTTTCCGGTTTTGGAAGGGCTGCCGCTATTTTTTAAATATGAAAGATGAGAGATGAAAGATGAAAGATGAAAGATGAAAGTCGGCGGCAGCGCCGCGTTATTCTCTTTCTTCTTTTATATTTTTTCTTTTATTTCATTTGATATACAGAGACTGTCCGGCGTAACGGCACAGGGCAGATACAGCACCCTGACGCCCGCCGCCATAGCCGCCGCCAGCGCTTCGGCAAACGCCGGGTGGGTATCGGTATTCGGGCGCACCAGCGTTACGCCCTCGGTTTGGATCACGAACGCGAGCAGCGCCCGATAGCCCTCCCCTACCGCCTTTGCCAGCTCCGCAAGGTGCTTCACGCCCCGCTCGGTGGGCGCATCGGGAAAATACCCGACCCCGCCGTGCACAAGCGTACAGCCCTTCACCTCCAAAAGGTATCTCGCGCCGCCCCGCTCCATATAGAAATCGATGCGGGAAGCGCCATAGGGGTATTCGGGCACGATACGGTCGAAGGCCTGCGTTTGCAGCCATGCGCCGACCACAGCGTTCGGCGCATGGGAATCGATATTGAACAGCGCCCCGCTCGCTGCCCTTACGCTCACAAGATCGTAGGCCGTTTTCCTGCCCGGGGAGCCCGGCGCCGTGAGGTAAACCTCGGCGCCGGGAACAAGCAGCTCCCCGAGCCGCCCGGTATTTTTCACGTGCACGGTCTCTTCGGCGCCGTGCAGCAGCACCCGGGCGGTAAAGCGGTTCAGCCGCGCCCCGAACACGGCGGGGGTGATATTGGCGTATTGCATCAGCCCAGCGTTTCGAGCATCTGGGCGGGGTTTTCGGCGGCCTTTACGCTGCCGAAGGCCTTTGCGATCACGCCGTTTTCATCGATGAGGTAGGTGGTGCGCACCACGCCCCAGCTCACCTTGCCGTAGTTCTTTTTCTCCTTCCACACGTCGTAGGCCGAAATCACGGTCTTTTCCTCGTCCGAAAGCAGAAGGAAGGGCAGGCCGTATTTTTCCTCAAACTTCTTGTGGGAAGACACGCTGTCTTTGCTGACGCCGATCACCACGGCGCCCTTTTCGCGGAACTGCGGATACAGCGCCCCGAAGGCGCAGGCCTGCTTGGTGCAGCCGGCGGTCATATCCTTGGGGTAGAAATACAGAATCACCTTTTGCCCCGCGAAATCCGAAAGGGAAACGGGGTTGCCGTTCTGGTCCGGCAGCGTGAACGCCGGGGCTTTGGTTCCGATCTCGAGCATAAGAACGCCTCCTTAACCGAACAGGTGCTTGAAGAAGTAGAAGATGGCGTGGAAGAACGCGACGATCATGCCCCAAAGGTTATTCGGATGCACCTTGCCGCAGTATTTGCACACGCCGCCGGAGGAGCTATGGCTGCCGCCGTTATCGGCTGCTGCGGTTACGGGGTTAATATTGATCTTTACGTACGCCGTGCCGCCCGGGATGGTGTAGGTGCCGTCCGGGTTCTGCTGCAGCGCTTTATCGTTCAGCGAAACGGTGTAATCGGTATAGCCGCAGTCGGGATGCAGGACCACCTCGAAGGTGAGGTCGGCGCCGTCGTACCAATAGATGGCAGGCGTGTGCTTGCTGTAGATCTCGTAGTCCACGCCCTCCAGGTGCACCACGTAGTGCATGCTGCCGGTAACCACAAACTGCACGGTGCGGTTCTTTTCGCCGGAGAACGCGATCTCACGCTCCTCGGTTTCGTTGCAAACAAGGCAAACGCGTCTTTCAAGGCCGTTTTCGTTTACCGTGGCCGCGCGCACCGTGATCCATTCGCCCCAGGTGTGGCCGAGGGCGGGAATTTCGGTGAACGTTCTGCTCAACTGAGCGCCACACACCGTGCAGTTGACCACAGCCTCATAGGAACCGGCTTCGGTGCATGTGGCGGGCGTTTCATTCTCCCGCGTTGCTTCGCCGGGGGTATGGGGGATTATCTCGCTCACGGCGGGCGTTCTGCTAAGCTCCACACCACACACCGCGCATGTTACAACTAGCTCATAGGAGCCTTCTTCGGTGCAGGTGGCGGGGATTTCGTTTTCACGTACGCCCGCAGCGGGGGTATGGTTGCCGGTGGCGTCGATCACGGTGTTTTCGCTGCGCTTTGCGTGGCAGACGGCGCATTCTTCATGTTTGACGCCCGTGTTGCCGCAATCAGCTTCGGTATCGGTCACCCATTCCCAAGCGTGCGCTCCGGTTGCGGGGATCGTAACGGTTTCTTCACTGAGCAGGTTGCCGCAGACCGTGCAGTTGACGGTCACCTTTTTGCTCCCGGCCGCGCCGCAGGTTGCGCCCTGTAATGTTTCTTCCACGGGTTCACCGGGGGTATGGTTGCCGGTGGCGTCGATCACGGTGTTTTCGCTGCGCTTTGCGTGGCAGACGGCGCATTCTTCATGTTTGACGCCCGTGTTGCCGCAATCAGCCTCGGTATCGATTACCCAGCCCCAGCTGTGACCGTTGGCCTCACCGTTCTCAAAGGTATGGTTATCGTTCCGTTCAATCTCGCCGCACACCGCGCAGGTGTAGTAATACTTTGCGGGATCGGTACAGGTGGCTGCCGCCGCCAGCGTTTCGTCGCTCACGGTTTGCAGCGTAAAGGTATGGTTGCCGGTGGCGTCGATCACGGTGTTTTCGCTGCGCTTTGCGTGGCAG
>CAMVBR010000022.1 GCA_947165755.1 uncultured Clostridia bacterium | reverse complement strand
GTAAAATTTACGGCGCTGGACCATATCTTCAACGTCAGCTCCGTATTCTGCGAGTTTTCGCTGCCGTTTCTGAAAAATCCGGTCACCATCCGCTGGTACGGCGTGATCATCGCCTTCGGGCTCACGCTGGCGGTGCTGTTCGGCGGCCGCATGGCGTATAAGTGGAAGATCGATATCTACAAAATGATCGATATCCTCATCTACGGCGCGCTCGGCGGCATCATCGGCGCAAGGCTCTACTACGTGGCCTTCGAGTGGGATTATTATGCCGCCCATCCGGGAGAGATTTTCCAGATCTGGAACGGCGGACTCGCCATCTACGGCGGCCTGATCGCGGGGCTGCTGTGCGCCTTCATCGTGTGCAGGGTAGAGAAGATCAATATCCCCAACCTGCTGGACCTTTGCGGCATGAGCTTTCTCATCGGGCAGGGCGTCGGCCGTTGGGGCAACTTCGCCAACCAGGAGGCCTTCGGCGTGAATACCGAGCTGCCCTGGGGCATGTACAGCGAAAAAACCCGCGCCTACCTCGCCGAGCTCGTGGCCTCCGGCTCCACCATCGCCGTGGACCCGGCCAAGCCCGTGCACCCCACCTTCCTTTACGAATCGCTGTGGTGCCTGCTCGGCTTTGTGATCCTTTATATAATATGTAAGAAAGCCCGCAAATTCAGCGGCCAGATCTTTCTTTGCTACGGCGTCTGGTACGGTGTGGAGCGCACCGTGGTGGAGGGGCTGCGCACCGATTCGCTGTATATCGGCAATACCGGCATCCGCACCTCGCAGCTCGTGAGCATCGTGCTCGTGGTCGTGTGCGCCGTGCTGCTTGTGATCTTTTCTATCAAGTACACGCTGCATCCCAAGCCCATCGAGGGCGTGGACGTGTTCCCCGAGATCCCGCTTTACCGCTTCAAGCGCAAAGCCGCCGATGCGGAAAAGGAAGCGGTCCGGCTCACCGCGCTGGCCGACAAGGCCGAAGCCGCCGGGAACGCAAATAAGGCTTTGGCCCTTCGTAAAAAGGCTGAAAACCAGACGGCGCTTGCCGAAAAGAACCGTCAGCTCGCCGCTGAGGACGACTGCAAGCGCGCCGAAAAAAAGGCCGCCAAAGCGGCCAAAAAGGCCGGTACACAGGCATAATCACCAATTCCAGGCCGCTATTTTCGTCAGGCTGAAAAAATTACAATTTTGTCATATTTGGGCCGGAATGAAAAAACAGACTTGTATGTTTATTAAAAATATGGTATAAACATTACAATCAAACCGTATGAATCGCATTTTATATGCATTTCCGGCTTGGGAAAGACGCTATGGCAAACCGTGACCGCTTCAAAAAAAGATCATATCTGCGCTTTTTCGCGCCGAACGCCGGAGGGGAGTATACCTACACCGGCGGTTACTACGCGCTGAAGGACGGCGGCTACGGGGCCTACGCCGTGCGGCTCGTCGTTTTTACGGCCATCGCCTCGGTGTGCGCGGTGCTTTCGGGCGTGCTCGATCTGCCCGGCATGAAAAACAGCTTCTATCTTATCATACCTTTTATATCAGAGGTCGGTTTTACGGGCAGCGTCGTATGGGGCGCTGTAAGGTACTTTGCCAACGCGAAGCCCTTAAGGGAATACGTGTATACCGCCACGGCGGGCGCGTTCCACCGGCGCGCGCTGCTCTCGGCCGTATTTGCCGCGGTGGGCGTTGTGAGCGAAACCGTATTTCTGATCCTGTCCGGCGAAAAGGGGCAGGCGTTCGCGGCCGCGGGCTTTTACCTGCTGAAGGCCGCCGTGATCATAAGCATGCTGCTGCTGCGGCATTTCGTCAGGGGGGCGGAATGGACGCTGTCGGCTGCGCAGACGAAAAGATAATCTCGGGGAGATCCCGAAATTATAAAAATAAGGAAAAGGAGACTGATTCCAATGAAAAATTTCAAAAAGTTCATTGCTCTGGCTCTGGCGATCGTTATGGCGCTTACCGTTTTCGCGGCTTGCGCTAAGAAACCCGCCAACACCGGCGATGAATCTACCTCCGGCACCGCTCCCGTGGATACGAAGGAAGACAAGCCGCTTGTAGTTGGTTACTCCAACTTCAACGCCAAGTTCTCCCCGTTCTTCAGTGAGACCGCCTACGACCAGGACGTGTGGTCCATGACCTCCATCTCCCTGCTCACCAGCGATCGTACCGGCGCCGTGATCCAGAATGGTATCGAAGGCGAAACCGTTCCCTACAACGGCACCGACTATACCTACTACGGCCCCGCGGATCTCAAGATCACCGAGGATGAAGCCAGCGGCAACATCTTCTATGATTTCAAGCTTCGTGACGACCTGACCTTCTCCGACGGTGAAAAGGTTACCGTAGACGACGTTATCTTCTCGATGTACGTTCTTTGCGATCCCACCTACGACGGTTCCTCCACGCTGTTCGCGCAGCCCATTCTTGGTATGAAGGAATATCGTTCCGGTATGGATACGCTCCTGAACCTCCTCTTTAACGCAGGCAAAGAGAACACCGACTTCACCTATTTCACCGAAGAGCAGCAGAAGGCCTTCTGGGAGAAATATGACGCCGCCACGCTCGGCCTTGCCAACGACATCATCGACTACTGCATCGAAAACGGCTATGCCGAGGATGCTGCCGGCGCTGCTTCCGCTTGGGGCTACGACGGCGCTACCACCGCTGAAGAGCTTGCCGCTAAGCTGCAGGAAGCCTACGGCGCTGACGTTGCCGGTATGATCAATACCGAAACCGCCACCAAGAGCGTTGACGATCTGTTTGCGGATCTCGGCGATTACTCCGGCACCGGTATCACCACCGGCGAATCTGCTCCCAACATCGAAGGCATCCAGAAGATCGACGACTACAACATGCGCGTTGTTCTTACCGAGGTTGACGCTACCGCTATCTATCAGCTGGGCGTTACCATCGCTCCTCTGCATTACTACGGCAATGCCGACGAGTTCGATTATGCCAACAACAAGTTCGGCTTCACCAAGGGCGATCTGAGCAGCGTTCGCGCGAAGACCACGCAGCCTCTGGGCGCAGGCCCCTACAAGTTCCTGAAGTATGAAGACGGCGTCGTTTACTTCGAGGCCAACGAGTCCTACTTCAAGGGCGCTCCCAAGACCAAGTACATCAACTTCATCGAAGGTTCCGATGCCGATAAGCTGAACGGCGTTACCACCGGCACCATCGATATCACCGATCCTTCCTTCTCCGAGCAGACCGTGAAGGCCATCCAGGCCGCCAACGGCATCGCAGAGGGCAGCGACGAAGTGAGCGGCGACAAGATCACCGTTAACACCGTTGATAACCTCGGTTACGGCTACATCGGTATTTCCGCCAAGGCTGTGAACGTGGGCGGCGACATCGCTTCCGACGCTTCCAAGAACCTGCGCAAGGCTTTCGCTACCATCTTCTCCGTTTACAGAGACGTGGCTGTGGATTCCTACTACGGCGCTCGCGCTTCCGTCATCAACTACCCGATCTCCAATACCTCCTGGGCTGCCCCGCAGGTAACGGATGCGGACTACAAAGTGGCTTTCTCCACCGCTGTTGACGGCAGTGACATCTACACCTCCGACATGGACGCCGACGCTCGTTACGCGGCTGCCCTTGAGGCTGCTCTCGGTTACTTCGAGGCTGCCGGTTACACCGTGGCTGACGGCAAAGTGACTGCTGCTCCCGAAGGCGCTTCCCTCTCTTATGAGCTGTGGATTCCGGCCGACGGCAACGGCGACCATCCGTCCTTCATGATCGTGACTCTCGCTTCCCAAGCCCTTGCCAAGATCGGCATCGAGCTGGTTGTTAAGGATCTGGCCGATTCCTCCGCTCTGTGGGATGGCATCGAGGCCGACGAAGTTCCCATGTGGTGCGCCGCTTGGGGTGCAACCGTAGATCCCGATATGTATCAGATCTACTTCTCCGGCAACGACTCTCTTGAGGCCGGCGGCTCCAACTACATGTACGACATCGCTGATCCCGAGCTGAACCAGATGATCCTGGATGCCCGTGCTTCCTTCGATCAGAGCTACAGAAAGACGATCTACAAGCAGTGCCTTGACCTGATCGTTGACTGGGCTGTTGAGGTTCCCGTATATCAGCGTCAGAACGCCATCATCTTCAGCACCGAGCGCGTGAATCTGGATACCGTTACTCCCGATATCACCACCTTCTATGGCTGGATGAGCGAGATTGAGAACACCGTACTTAAATAAGTTTTCGGCTCAATCGCATAGTTGAATCAACCGTTATCCTGCGGAATACACGTTATTTCGCAGGATAATGTGTTTCGTATAAGCATCAGCGCTTTTGTATCTGAGAACGCTGATTCGTGTACGGAACACGAAAATTTTTGTTCCCCGGATGGTGATAGAATGAGGAAGTATATCGTTAAACGTGTGCTGATTTCTGTTGTTATCCTGTTCTTCGTGGCGTTTATTATCTACGCGCTCATGCGCTGCCTGCCCACCTCTTACATAGAGAGCGTGGCGCGTCAGCGTTCCATGGCGCCGGGTTCCAAGTCCTACGAGGAATGGCTTGCGCAGCTTTCCGCGCAGTATAACATGGATAAGGGCATTATCACCGGCTTTTTCGGCTGGTTCTGGACCTTTTTGAAGGGCGACTTCGGCGACAGCTGGAAGTGGACGGTGCCCGTAATAGAAAAATTCAACGACGTGATCTGGATCTCGTTTATTATGGGCGCGGTATCGTTCTTCTTTGAGCTGATCATTGCGATCCCGCTCGGCGTTGTGGCCGCTACCCATCAGAACACGCGGCTCGACTACTCCATTTCGGTGGTCGCTTTGGCGGGTATTTCGTTCCCAACGTTCTTCTTCGCGTCGCTGCTGAAATTGGTATTCTCGGTGAAGCTGGGCTGGTTCGACCTGTACGGCCTGGTCGGGCGTAACTATAACCAGCTCGATACCTGGGGCCAGATCCTCGATAAGGCGCACCATCTGGTGCTGCCCATCGTAACGCTGGTGGTGATCAGCTTCGGCTCGCTGATGCGGTATACCCGTACCAATATGCTCGAGGTGCTCAACGCCGACTACATCCGTACCGCGCGCGCCAAGGGCCTTTCCGAGCGCAAGGTCATTTACCATCACGCGTTCCGCAACACCCTGATTCCCATCGTTACCATCGTGGGCGGCTCTCTGCCCGGCCTGTTCTCGGGCGCTCTGATCACCGAAACGCTCTTCGGCATCAACGGTATCGGCTTCGTTTCCTACCAGTCGATGGTGGGCGGCGATATTCCGTTTTCCATGTTCTATATGGTATTCCTCGCGGTGCTCACGCTGCTCGGAAATCTGCTTGCGGATATTCTGTACGCCGTGGTCGACCCGCGTGTAAGAATCGCGTAAAGGAGGGTATACTATGTCTGACGAAAAGAAAAAAACCTCTGTGAACGATTCCGATAATCCCGAAGTGAAGGCCGCCGCGGGCGAGACCAACGATCAGTATTCGCTCAACGACGACCGCCGCGTAAAGGTGCTCTCTCCCGGCGCGCTGGTGGCGAAGCGCTTTTTCCGCAACCGTTTGGCCGTAACGGGCCTTTCGGTGCTCATCTTTATGTTCATCTTCTCTTTCCTGGGCGGTCTGGTTTCTCCCTACGGCCAGAAGGAGATCTTCTACCGCAACGACGTGGTGGACAAGGAATACGCCAGCGTTGTGGTGAACGAGGAGTTCCGTTATATGGCAAACGACCCGTCCTTCAGCGGTCTCGTACAGGCCAAGTCCTACCTTGCCTTTACCAAGGGCGAGGAGAGCTTCGTATATAACGGCGTGACCTACACCGTGGAAAAGGACGCGGACGATTTGTTTGCAGTTCTCACCAACGGCAGTGTGATCGGTTTCGGCTACAAGGATATCGTTAACATTGAGGCAGACGATATTCCCGAAAATGATTTCGATTTCATTTACGGCGCGCTGAAGGCCATGGTGGGCGAGGAGAAGGAATTTACCGCTCTCGACCGCACCTTTACCGTGAACGGCGAAGGCGAAGTGCTGGAAGACGGCAAGCAGGTGGCGTACATCAGCCGCTTCATCGTGAAATCCGTATTCCAGGACGTGACCATCTCGAAGCGCTTCAAGGAAGAGCTGGAAGAGGCGCTGGAAACCAACGACAAGGATTTCTTCTTCACCGAGGACGACGGTGTGGAATATGAATACACCATCACCTACGATGCCTACCGCAAGAGCTATTCGGTGCGGCAGGGAAAAGAATCTCAGGTCATCGATAAGTATTCTCCCCCCTCCAAGGATCACTGGCTGGGCACCGACGGCAACGGCATGGATATGCTCACCCGTTTGATGTACGGCGGCCGCGTATCTCTGATCATCGGCTTTATCGTTGTGTTCATCGAGAGCTTCATCGGCGTGATCTTCGGCGGCATCTCCGGCTACTTCGGCGGCTGGGTGGATAACCTGATCATGCGTGTGGTGGATATTTTCTACTGCATCCCCTCCACGCCCCTGCTCATCATCCTCGGCGCCATGATGGACGCCTACAACGTGGATCCCAAGATCCGTATGCTCTATCTGATGCTCATCCTCGGCTTCCTCGGCTGGCCCGGCGTGGCGCGTTTGGTGCGCGGCCAGATCCTCTCGCTGAGAGAGCAGGAATTCATGACCGCGACCGAGGCGGGCGGTATCCGCGTATCCCGCCGTATCTTCCGCCACCTGATCCCGAACGTGATCCCGCAGCTCATCGTTACCATGACCATGGGGCTCGGCGGCACGATCATCACCGAGGCAACCCTCTCGTTCCTCGGCCTCGGCGTCCGGTTCCCGTTCGCTTCCTGGGGCAATATCATCAACGACGTAAACAACACGTTCGTGCTTACCACGTATCTGTTCATCTGGATCCCCGCCGGCGTCTGCCTGCTTGCCACCGTGCTTGCCTTCAACCTTGTGGGCGACGGTCTCAGAGACGCCTTCGACCCGAAGATGAAGCGCTGAGGAGGTACTGTAATGGCTAAGAAAAAAGCAGAAGGGTATCTCTCCGCCAAGGATTCGCGCAGGATCTCCAGAGAGAACCGAAAAGTAACCAAAGTATTTGAAAAACAGCATAAGCGCAAGAACGTACCCGAAAGCGAGTACCTTACCGCCATGCGCGATCCGGCCAACGTGCTCGAGATCGACGACCTGCACACCTTCTTCTTTACGGACGTGGGCACGGTAAAGGCTGTAGACGGCGTTACGTTCGACGTGCCCATCGGCAAAACCATCGGCGTGGTGGGCGAATCCGGCTGCGGCAAATCCGTGACCTCGCTCTCCATCATGCAGCTCCTGCAGCGGCCCCAGGGCCAGGTGGTGAGCGGCGCCATCCGCCTGAACCTCGGCGATAAGGCGTTTGATATCACCAAAATGCCCACCGAAAAAATGCAGAAGATCCGCGGCAATTACCTGTCCATGATCTTCCAGGAGCCCATGACCTCGCTGAACCCCGTGTTCCGCATCGGCGCGCAGATCGAGGAAGTGATCGAGCTGCACGCCGAAGAAAAGCTCGGCAAGGGCACGCTGAAGCAGCGCGCGATCGACCTGCTGGAGCTCGTGGGCATCGCCAACGCCCCCGGCGTTTACGCCATGTTCCCGCACGAGCTTTCGGGCGGTATGCGGCAGCGCGTGATGATCGCCATGGCGCTTGCCTGCAACCCCAAGCTGATCATTGCCGACGAGCCGACCACGGCGCTGGACGTGACCATTCAGGCCCAGATCCTCGATCTGCTCCGTCAGCTCAAGGATAAGATCAATTCCTCTATTATGCTCATCACCCACGATCTGGGCGTGATCGCCGAAATGGCCGATTACGTTGTGGTCATGTACGCCGGCAAGGTGGTGGAAAAGGGCACCGCGGAAGAGATCTTCGCCCATCCCGCCCATCCCTACACCATCGGCCTGATGGCCTCAAAGCCCGTGGTGGGCAAAAAGGTGGATGCGCTCTATTCCATCCCCGGCAAGGTGCCGAACCCCGTCAACATGCCGGACTACTGCTATTTCAAAGACAGATGCGAAATGTGCGTTGAAAAGTGCAGCGGCGAATACCCGCACGAGATCGCGCTTTCTCCCACCCATTTCGTGACCTGCTACCGCTTTGCGGACGGGAAGGAGGGAAAGTGATATGGCGACCAAAGAAAACCTGAAGATCGATAATACTTTCGAGCCTGTTACCTACGATCCGCAGTATATCCTGATGGTGAACGCCCTGAAGAAGTATTTCCCCATCAAGGGCGGCATGATCGCCAAAACCGTGGGCTACGTGAAGGCTGTGGATAACGTCACCTTCAACCTGAAGCGCGGCTGCACCATGGGCCTCGTGGGCGAATCCGGCTGCGGCAAAACCACCGCGGGCCGCACCATCCTGCGCCTCTCCGGCGAGAAGACCGGCGGCCAGGTGCTGTTCAACGGGCAGGAGATCTACGATCTCACCAAAGAGCAGATGCGCGCCCTGCGCCCGAAGATGCAGATCATCTTCCAGGATCCCTTCTCCTCCCTGTCCCCCAGAATGCCCGTCGGCGAGATCATCGGCGAGGCGGTGCGCGAGCACAATCTGGTGCCCAAGGCGGAATTCAACGATTATATCGACGAAGTCATGGATAACTGCGGCCTGCAGCCCTTCCATAAGGACCGTTACCCCCACGAGTTCTCCGGCGGCCAGCGCCAGCGTATCTGCATTGCCAGAGCCCTTGCCCTGAACCCCGAGTTCGTGGTGTGCGACGAGCCCGTGAGCGCGTTGGACGTGTCCATTCAGGCGCAGATCATCAACCTGCTCAAGGACCTGCAGGAAAAATACAACCTCACCTATCTCTTCATCTCCCACGACCTTTCCGTGGTGGAGCACATCTCCGATACCGTGGGCGTTATGTACCTCGGCAATCTGGTGGAATACGGCGATACGGACGATATCTTCCGCAACCCCCTGCACCCCTACACGCAGGCGCTGTTCTCCGCCATCCCGATCCCCGATCCCACCATCAAGATGAAGCGCATCGTGCTCCAGGGCTCCATCCCGTCCCCGGCCAATCCCCCCAAGGGCTGCAAGTTCCATACCCGCTGCGAAAAGTGCATGGAGCGCTGCAAGACCGAGGCTCCCGTGCAGAAGGAGATAGAACCCGGCCACTACGTGGTGTGCCACCTTTACGACTGATCTATGGCAAAAAAGAAAGACGATTTCATCGACGACGGGCGCACCGTTGTTGATATGAGCGGCGTGGAGCGGCAAAACGTGTTTTTGCCCCGCATGCCCGAAAAGAAAAAAGAAGACCCCGCCGGAACCTGGCAGGGGAGAGAGGAATCGAACGAAGAAAAAATGTCGCGGCAGGACCGCCGCGCCTACTTCTTCGGCGCTATGGGCGCGGCCCTGCTGGTTGCGGGCGTCTTCATTCTTGCCGCGTTCTTGTTCATCTGCTTCTTTTTGTTCGTCTATAACCGCTGAACGGTATCAAAAAAAGGCTGTCTCTCAGAGGCAGCCTTTATATTTTCGCCGTTCGCGGTTCGCCGTTCGCCGTTCGCGGTTCGCGGTTTGCCGTTTTCCGTTCGCCGTTGGACGGCGCGGCGAGGGGGTGGGAGGAATACGAAAGGGAGCTTTCTTAAAGCTCGATCCTGATCGCGTCGTCGTCGCCGGTGCGGTTGTTGTAAATAAAGGGCTCCGCCACGTCGGCCAGCGTCTGGCCCTCGGGCAGCAGCTTTGCCACGGCTTCGAGCTTCAGCGTTTTGCAGATCTTGTCTAAGCGCCGCAGTACGCCCATAAAGGCCTTGTATTCCGCCGTTTCGGGCGGAAAGGGCCCGTTGCCCGCAAACACGCAGGCCCCGATGGCAAAGAGCTTGGGCAGGGCTTTTTCGGCCCCGAAGGCGTTGATCTCTTCCTTTGTGATATCGCCGTATCTGCGGCCGAATTTCGCCAGCGTTTTCATTTTCAGATTCTGCGCTTTTTTCACGCCAAATTTCACCAATCCCTTGTGGGCGGCAAGCTTTTCGGTGGGCAGCACGCCCTCGGCCTCGCTGAGGAAGGCGTCCCAATCCGTGAGCGCCAGCGGCAGAACCTCCTCGATCTTGCCGATGAAGTTCAGGCGGTAGATATAATCGTGAAAGCTCTTTCCGCCGGTGTCGAAATCCTTGATCTTATCGATGCGCACGGTGGAAACGCCGCACACGTTTTCATCCGTATCCACGGTCACCTTGCGCATGCAGCCGGCGGCGGAAACCAGCGCGGTGGTGGAAACGTCGTAAAAATACCTGCCCTGCGCGTCCTCGTATTTGCGGATGTTCTGCACGTGGGTGTGGCCGGTGAACACCACGCGAACGCCCTTTTCGCACATGAGCGCCCACAGCCGCTTATAGCCGCCGAACATCTCAAAATCCACCACGTGGGCGAATACGTCCCAGGGGGAGATCACCGGGTGGTGCACGGCGAGCAGCACCTTTTCCCCGGCGGCGTTCGCCTTGTCGATCTCGTTTTCGATCCAGGCGAAGCCCTCGTCGAACAGCCCGCAGTGGGAGCGGCCGTTGCCGTTGTCGTTTATGGCGATGAGCCGCACGCCCTCGAAGAGCTTCAGCGAGTAGGAGCCGCTCTCGGGGTCCACGCTGTCGCTCTGGGCGGGGCCGAAATCGTGATACAGGCCTGCAAGCTCGTGCTTGCGCACGCATGCGGCGGGCTCGCTGCCGTCTTCGGTGTAGAACCCGGCCTTGAAGAAATTTTCGTCGTCGCCCATGCCGCAGTAATCGTGGGTGGCGGTGGTCACGAACACCCGCTTGCCCGCATCGGTAAGGGCCTTCAGCTCGGCAATGAAATCCTCGTGGCTGCAGCGGTCGCCGCTGTTCACAAGGTCGCCGGTGATCAGCACGGCGTCGGTGTCCGTATCGGCGATGATCTCGTCGAAAAAGCTGCGCAGGATCTCCGGGGAGGCCTTCAGGGCGATCTGGTCGCCCTTCTCGCGCCGGGCAAAGCTCTTGCTGCCGGGCACGTAGCTGCGCTTGGAAACGTAGTGGGTATCCGTTAAAATATAAAAGCTGTGTGGGTTGCTCATTGCGATCGCTTCCTTTCCGAAATATAAGTATAGCATGGTTCTTCGGTTTTGTAAATACGCGAGAAGGGGGAGAGAAATTTCAGTTTAGCGCACAGCGCTAAACTGAAATTTGCGCCGTTTGCTGTTCGCCGTTCGCCGTTCGCGTTTGATCCTTCGGCGAAGAGGCGAACCAATGTTTGTTGCTGTTTGATGGTTGTTTATTGTTGATATTTCAAGGAAATGGCCGCTCACGGATAGAACTCGCCATATTGCGAAAAGGTTGGGTCTCGATGCGAACGGCAAACGGCGAACGGCGAACGGCTGTCGCGCCCCCGGCGCGACAAACTGCAATATTGACATTTTCTCTTAAAAAGTGTACTATACTCTCATCTTTCCCCGGGAGGTATTTTTATGTCCGTTTTTTCGCTCAGCGTCAAGCTTGAGGAATCCGTGAGCGCGCTCGCCGACCTGCCCACCTCGGTGCAGGGCACGGGGGAGTACCTCAAAAAGCTGTGGACGCTGCTGGAGGAGTTCGCCGTGACCTACGGCGGCCGTCTGATCGTGGCGCTCATCATTCTCATCGTCGGCTTCAAACTGATCAATTTCTTAACCAAAAAGCTGATGAACGCCAAGGTGTTCGTCAAGCTGGAGGGCTCCGCACGCAGCTTTATCAAAAGCCTTGTGGGCATCATTGCCAAGGTGCTCATCTGCGTGATCGCCCTTTCGGTGATGGGCGTGCCCATGACCTCCATCATCACCGTGATCGGCTCCTGCGGGCTGGCCGTAGGCCTCGCGCTGCAGGGCTCTTTGGCCAATATCGCGGGCGGGCTGGTGCTGCTGCTGGTAAAGCCCTTCCGCGTAGGGGATTTCATCTCCACCGGCGATATCGCCGGCACCGTGACCGAGATCGGCATCTTCAACACCAAGGTGCGCACCGTGGATAACCGCATGATCATCGTGCCCAATTCCACCATCTCCAACGCCACCGTCACCAACGTGAGCGAGCTGCCCCTGCGCCGCGTGGACCTCACCTTTACCGCCGCCTACGACGACGATATCGCCGCCGTGAAAAAAACGCTGCTCGGCGTATGCGAGCGGCATGAAAAGATCCTGCCCGAGCCCGCGCCCTTCGCCCGCGTTTCGGGGCATAAGGACAGCGCCATCGAATACACCGTGCGCGCGTGGTGCCGATCGGAGGATTACTGGGACGTGTACTTCGATCTCTACGAGCAGGTGAAGGCCGCCTTTGACGAAAAGGGCATCACCATCCCGTTCCCGCAGCTGGACGTGCACGAGAAAAAATGAGCTTGTGTAAATTGACTGAATCAGCTTAAAATCCTTTAGTTAATATGTACATCACGGAAAAAATAATAACTGTTTGAAAATACATATTGACACTTTGTCATTTCTTTGCTAATATAAGCAGGATGAAAGACTGACAAAGTGTCATTTTTTGTTGAAGAAAGGAGGAAACCGTATGACTGCCGCGCAGGAGAAAAAGATGGAGAAGAAGCGCCGCATTTTAGAGAGCGCGTATCAGCTTTTTCAGAAAAACAACGTATATAATACGGCGGTGGACGACATCGTAAAGGCTGCTGGCATCGCCCGGGGCACCTTTTACCTGTATTTCCACGATAAAAGCGACCTGATCGAGCAGCTTTTGTTTTTCAAAAGCGCCGAGAGCATGAAGGCGGTGATGACGGATTTCTTCAAACAGGTGGGGCCCATCGAGGATCTGGAGGCCTACTGCCGGGCGTTCATCACGCTTTATATCGACTTTTTGATCAGCCAGCGGGAGGCGCTGGCCGTGATCGATAAAAATATTGCCGCCTGTATGCGTTATTTTCCCGATTTTTACGATGAGGACGGAAAAAAGCTCTATAATAGTGTTGTAGAGCGTTTCACCGCCGAGGGCTATCGGGCCGAGGACGTGCACAAGGCGATCTACATGGGGGTGGATCTGATCGGCACCGTGTGCTGCGACGCCATCCTCTACGGCCGCCCCTTCGGCATCGAGCAGATCCGGCCCTCCCTTACCGAAGCCGCCGTGGGCATTCTGAAAAGCTGCATACAAAAAGGAGAAACCCTATGAAACTGAAAAAATATATCGCCGTATTCCTATGCGCCGTCGTCTTCTGCGGCAGCTTCCTCGGCACGGCCGCCGCTGCCGTTTCCATGCCCGCGGGCGTGAGCGAGGACCGGGTGATCAACGCCCTGCCAAAGCTCGAAAGCCTCGTTGGCGCGGTGCTGCGCATGAACGAGGAGACCGCCGATCTCTCAAAATCGGTGTACGGCCTGCTGATTTCGGACGACACGCTCAACGGCGTATTCTCCACGGTATATTCCGCCTTCTCCGATCAGGCGGCCACGCTCAATACGCTGGGGGTGGATATTTCGGTGCAGCGCGTATCGGAATGCCTTGCCGCCTACCCGGACGTACAGGCCGCGCTGGCGGGGAAGGAGAACTGGGATCAGGTGTTTTCCGGCACGTTTTCGCCCAAGTGGAACGTAAGCACCAAGGGCGGCTTCGGCTCCGCGCTGGCCACCATGTTCTGGCCCCTGAACGACCTGCTCTACACGCTGCTGTGCTCCGGCACCTACACGCCCAACCTGCTCATTTCGGTGCGCGGCGCGGACGGCTATGAAAACGTGATCGTGCCGATCTTAAAAACCATCGGCGCGCCGAACGTGATGACGCAGGAGGAATACACGGCGGACGCCAAGGCGGATCGCTCCAAAATGCTGATGAACGTGGCGGATATGCTCTTCGCCGCGGTGGATAGTATTCTCGCAACGCCCGTGCTCTCGCTGTGCGATTACCTGCCCGCCATCGCCGATTACCTTGTGAACGGCGGCCTGAAGGCCAGCGTCACCACGCTGCTGGAGCCCCTGCGCGTGCGCGTGGGCATATTCTCGCTCTCCGGTGTGGATCAGATGCTGGAAAAGCTCGGCGGCTTCTCCGACGCGGGGGATCTGACCACCATGCTCGAAAACATGGATACCTCCTCGCTGTTCGGCAGCGACGTGCAGATCGACCTGCCCGAGGTGGACCTGCAAACCCTTTCCGAATGCGGCGCGAAGCAGGGCGACCGGTTCGTTTCCAACGCCGCCGAGGCTTTCGTGACCGTGTTCCGCTGGGCGGTGCAGGCGCTTAAAATGAACGCGAGCCGTTTGCCCGCCATGCTGGGGCAGGATCTCGCGGGGTCGCAGGATTTCATCAACAAGCTGCTCTCCAAAAGCGCCGACGAGCTTTTGGTGATGATCCTCGACCTGCTGGAGCTGAAGCCCGCCGAAACGGTGCTGCAGTACCGCTGGAATTACCCCGCCTATACGCCCGGTGCCATCGAATACACCGCCAACCTCACCCGGGACGATTACACCCGCGTGCTGCAGGGCATCGACAGCACGCTGAACGAATTCCTTTCCGAGTTTACCGATAACGGAACCCTTTCGGGGCTGCTGGCCGCCCGCATCTATTCCAATGCGCTGGTATCGCAGCTCGTAACGGGCCTCTACGGCGCCCTTTACACCGAAGAGACCGCCGGCGCGCTGACCCTGATGGGGCTGGACGCTTCCCCTAAGGGCCTTGCGAACAGCATCGCTTCCGCCTACCCCGGCGCGGCAAGCGCCCTGCGCGGCGCCGCCGACTGGAAGCAGGTGAACCCCAACCGCATTTCGTGGGGCTTTTCCAACGGCAGCCGCGACGGCTTCGTGCGCGCCCTTACCGCCGTACTGGCCCCCTTCCGTCCGTTTTTGACCCTGCTGCTGGCCGAGGGCAGCCTTACGCTGCTCGATACCGTTACGGTGAGCGGCTCCAACGGCTACGATACCGCCGTGATCCCGCTTTTGGAGGCGCTGGGCTGCAATACGGATCAGATCAAGACCTATGCGCAGTATAAGGCGAGCGCCGGTTCCATGTCCGCCGTTACCGATATCCTCACCCCGGTCACCGGCGTGCTGGATCAGCTCGTGGAAGCCCCCGTGGCCACGCTTTGCCGCATTTTGCCGAACCTTGTGTACTTTATGAACGCGGGCGGCCTCAAGCAGTGCGTGGAAAACCTGATCTACCCCGTGCGCGTGCTGCTGCAGAAGATCGGCGCCGAGGCCCTGCTGGGCGACGCCCTTACGGACCTGACGAATATCGACCTGCAGAAGACCGTGGACGATATGATCGCCAACGCCGGTCTTGATATAAAGCTGCCCGAACCCGACCTGAACCTGCTGGCCTCCCTCGGTACCGCCGAGACCCGCGTAAGCCGCCGCACCTATAACGGCGCGCCGGAAAATTACGTGTATATCGCTGCCGACGAGCCCGCCGTGCTGCTCACCGTGCTGCGCTACGTGGTGGGCGCGCTGGGCAGCGAGGAAAACGCCGAAACCCTTTCGGGCCTGTTCGAGCAGGATAATACCGACGAGGGCGATATGATGGCCATGTACACCGGCAAGGTGGCCGAGCAGCTCAAGACCATGAGCACCGACGAAACCATCGAGTGGCTGTATAACCTGCTGTTTGCCGAAACGCCCAAGCGTCAGGCTTCCGAGGATGAAAACGCCGAGATCCCCCATATCTATTATCAGGAGACCGAAAAGCACACCACCCGCAACGTGGGCCTGATCGTGGGCGTGGGCGTCGTGGCGCTCATCGCACTGATGCTCATCCTCTCCCGCGTGGACTTCACCGCCCGCCGCGAGCGGAAAAAACACCTGAAGCTGAAAAAGAAGCGTATCCTCGCCCAGCAGAAGGCCGCCATCCAAAACGGGAGCGTGCCGCAGGCCGCAAAGCCGAACACCCCGCAGGAGAAAGCGCAGGAGAAAGCGCAGAAGAAGGCGCAGCTGCAGGCGATGAAAGAGTACGCCGCCCGGCAGGAAGCGCAGCGCAAGGCCGAACGGCTGGCGCAGAAAAAGGCGCAGAAGCAGGCAAAGAAACAGGGGACGGCGCCCGCGCAGCCCGAGCCTATCGAGCAAGTCGAGCGATCCGCGCCGCCGCAGCCCGTGCAGCCCGTTTCGCCGCAGCCGACCCCCGGCGTACCTATGGCGGCGCCCGCGCCGGACGCCGCGCCTGCCCGGCCGCAGACGTTCGGCATGACGGAGAAAGAACGCATCCGCCACGAGCGGGAGCTGGCCCGTATGCGCATCAGGGAAGAAAAGGCCCGCCAGAAGGCCTACCGCGAAACAAAGAAAGCGGATAAATATTACGAACAGGCGCTCAAAGAGCAGCAGAAGAAACAGCACTGAGCGGGAGGAACCAAGCAATGTTGATCTTAAAAGATATTATCAAGGATTACCCCACCGGCGACACCAGCGTGCGCGCCCTGAAGGGTATCAGCATCAATTTCCGTGAAAACGAGTTCGTGTCCATTCTCGGCCCCTCCGGCTGCGGCAAAACCACGCTGCTGAACCTGATCGGCGGCCTCGACCAGTATACCGAGGGCGATCTGATCATCAACGGCAAATCCACCATGGAATTCACCGACGGCGACTGGGATACCTACCGCAACCATTCCATCGGCTTCGTGTTCCAGAGCTACAACCTGATCCCGC
>CAMVBR010000021.1 GCA_947165755.1 uncultured Clostridia bacterium | reverse complement strand
CGGATCCGCAGGATCCATATCGCTGTCGCGCCTCCGGCGCGACAAACTGCAATTTACTTTTTTCCCAGCAATACCGCTGAAACGGCCGCGGTGAGGGGGATGGAGAGGATCATCCCCACCGAGGCGGCCACGCCCGAGATCACCTCGATGGCGGCGTAGGCCGAGGGCAATATCTGATAGGGCTGCAGCCCCAAAGAATACAGGTAGATGATGAGGGTGAAGCCCGCGCCGAGGAACGCCAGAATGAGCGTATTGGTCATGGTGCCCACCATATCGCGCCCCATATTCATGCCGGAGCGGAACAGTTCCTTCCTGCCGAGGCCGGGGTTGGCGGCGTGCACCTCCTCCAGCGCCGAGGAGACGCTCATGGCAACGTCCATCACCGCGCCGAGGGCGGAGATCACGATGCCGCCCACCAGCAGGCCCTTAAGGCCTATGGGCGTTCCCGTCTGCCGCAGCTGCAATAGCGGCTCCACGTCCGAAATGCGCAGGCCGTCCACCCGCGCCAGCGTCTGCGCCAGCAGCCCGAAAACGAGGGCGATACCCGTGCCTGCCACCGCGCCCAGCATGGCGCACACGGTTTTGCGATGCACGCCGCCGAGCACCGTAAACGACACCACGGCGATGAGCGCGGCCGCGGCGAACACCGTGGGCAGCGTGGGAAAGCCCCGCAGCAGCAGCGGGATGAGGGCAAGGAACAGCACGGCCACCGTAACTGCCAGCCCCACAAGGCTTTTCACGCCGGTTTTGCCGCCCACCAGCGCCGTTACGAGGCAAAACAGGGCGAGCACGATCGCCAGCGCGGGGATGCGGTCATATTCGTAAACGGAAGCCCTGAGGCTGCCGTCCGCATAGGTGGAGAGGATGAGGGCCACGCCGTCCCCCTCCTTTACGGGCACGCTGCTCAGCGGCCCCACGTAGTGGTACACGTCCGTGAGGGTACGCCCTTGATAGCGCCCGGTGCGCACCTGCACCGTCAGGGTCTGCCTGCCCCGATAAGCGCCGTCCGCCGCTTCGTCCGGCACGGCGGTATCCTCGGTGACCGCCAGCACGGTCCCCTTTTCATATTCGGCATAGTCCCCGGCAGCCGCGCCGGTTTCGTTTTCAAGCGAGAGCGCTGCCGTCTTCTGCGGGAAGTAAACGAGCACCGTTTCGCCGTCCGCGGGGGCGCGGTCCAACCGCGAAACCGTGCCGGAGGCCGCGTCCACGGCCCAAAATTCCATATAAAACGCGGCCGCGCCCTCCCGGTAGGCGTACACGGTAAAACCGCCGATGCAGCTCACGGCCAGGGGCGCGCCGTTCACACGAAGCGCGTCGCTCAGCAGCGCGAAGCCGCCGTTTTCCAGCGGCACCACGTTCCATTCGGCGGCCCCGGTGCGGCCGTCCGCAAAATACAGGGTCTCCTCGCCCTCGCCGCAGGTGAGATATTGATTGCCGCCGGAAAAGGCGTAAACGCCCCGGTCCTCTTCCACCGTGAGCGCCGCCGCGCCGGCGGGCAGGGCCGTTCCAGCGGTAAGATCGGCGCTCACAGCCCGCAGCGTGCCGCCCGCGTCGAAGGCGTCCCCGCGCAGATACACCCGCACGCCGCAAAGGATCACAGCCGCCAGCAGCAGCGCCGGCAGCGCCCATTTTTCCCGTTTCAGCCATCCGAGCACCCGGGCGGGCAACCCCGCCCCGCCGTCTTGACGCTTCGTTTTCATACCCCGTCCCTCCGCAGTAAAAAGCTGTGAAAATTGTAGCATCAAACGCCGGGGCTGTCAAGGTAGGAGGCGGGAGGACTTTAAATTGGAATTTATCGCTCGATGCGATAAATTCCAAAGTGAAGAGGTAAGAGTGAAGAGTGAAGAGTGATGGAAGGGCTTCGCCCTTACCCATTATATATAATGCCGGCCGCAGGCCCCTTTCTTCTTCACTATTCACTCTTACTTCTTACCTCAAATTTCAGTTTATCGCTGCGCGATAAAATGAAATTTGAACCCGTAAACATCCTGTTTACACTCTGTTCCCATTCTGTATACACAGTATAGTATAGTTCAGGTAAGTTAAGATCAGTGCATCATAGTTATGATCATATAGCGCGCGTCATAAGGCAAGGCGGGAAAAGCGGAAAAGATTATAAAATATTTGAATCAATTAAATATAGGAAAACGTATAGTAATTTTTTTACAATTCATATATAATGGAATTGTTTGTAATGCCCGATCGCAATACAGGCAAGAAAACGAAAGGAAGCTTGCACATGAAATCACATCTCAAAAAAGCCATCTCCGTGATTCTCGCGGTTATGATGCTCATGAGCACCCTCTCGGCACTCGGTTTTGCTGCGGATACGGCCACGCAGACCTGGAGCCGGGTTTCGCTCAGCGAGATCACTTCGGATGACAAAATTGCAATCACCATGACCAAGGGCGATACCACGTGGGTACTGCCCGCAGCCACCAACACCTCCGGCGCACCCGCCGCGGTTACAGCCGCCGTTGACGGCGATACGCTCACCACGGACGGCGCGGACTACGGCTTTACCTTCACCGAGACCGACGGCGGCCATTTCATCACCAACGCCGACGGCAAATACCTCTACCTTACCAACAGTAACAACGGCGTGCGCGTAGGCGGTACCGAGATCGTCTGGTCTTTGGATGCAAATACTGGCTATATGAAGGCTGTGCCCTCCAACGGCGCCCGCTATCTCGGTGTATACAACGGCCAGGATTGGCGCTGCTACACCACGATCAACAACAATATCAAAGATCAGGCCCCTGGCTTCTGGAAGCTGACCGGCGCCGACGCCGGAACCGACGAGCCCGAAGAGCCCGCGATCAGCACCGTTGCCGAAGCGCTTGCGGGCGCAACGGGCGCCCGGTTCACCGTAAAGGGCGTTATCACCATGGTTGACGGCAAAAACGTTTACGTGCAGGATTCCACCGGCGGCATCTGCCTGTTTTTCAATACCGCGGTGAGCGATCTCGCCCTCGGCGATACCGTGCTTTTCACCGGCGCCCGCGCCGTTTACAGAGGCCTGCCCGAGCTCACCGGCCAGACCTATGAAAAATCCGCCGGCCTTACGCTGGCCGCAAAAGAGACCGCCATCGGCAGTCTGACCGCAGCCGACGTGTGTACCTACGTGAAGCTGACCGGCCTCACCGTGACCGAGGTTTACGATAACAACGGCGGTTTCAATAATCCCAATATCACCTTTACGGACGCCTCCGGCGCTTCGATCCAGCTTTATAGGGCAGTGATCGGCAAAACCGACGGCGTTTGGGACGTGGCCGTGGGCGATACGGTCGACCTGACTGCCGCCGTGGGCGTGAACAACACCACGCTGCAGCTCAGGAATACCCTTGCAAGCGAGATCACTGTGGTCGCGGACGAGCCCGACGAGCCCGAAACGCCCGCGGCAACGGTGTTTGAAAAGCTCACCGAGGCCCCCGCGGACGGCGCGAAGGTCGTCATCGTGAACGCGGCTGCCAATATGGCCCTGTCCGCCGCAGCCAGCGGCAACAAGCTGGCCGGTACCGCCGCCGCGCCCGCGGACGACAAGCTGACCCTTACCGACGACATGGCCGTGCTCACCGTGACCGTTGCCGAGGACGGCAAGCTGCTGTTTGAAAACAACGGCAAATACCTCACCTCCACCGGCACCGGCAACAACCTGAGCTTTGCCGATACCGACGCCGGCTGGACCGTGGCTGCCGACGGCGACCACTTTACCCTGACCAGCTCCGTGGCCGCTTACAACGGCAAGTATAATCAGGCGTTGGAATACTACAACGGCAACTTCACCACCTACGGCATCAAAACAGGCAACGCCGCCTATCAGTTTGATTTCTACGGCGAAGCCGCCGCGAAGACCGGCCTTGTGACCGATCTTGCGGACCTCACGGACGGCGCGAACGTTGTCATTTACAATCCGAACAGCGCAAAGGCGATGAGCTCCGACGTGCTGCGCGAAGATTGGTATCTGGACGCCAAGGACGTAACGATCACGGACGGCAAGGCTGTTGATCCCGCCGCGGACCTGATCTGGACCGTAAAAGTGAACACGGACGGTTCCTATACCTTTGAACAGGGCGACAAAGCCGTTTCCGCATGGCTTTCCGGCACCTACGTGGAGATCACTTCCAACAAGGCGCACGACGGCGCGGCCACCGGCTGGAACCTGACCGTTGCAAACGCCGATAACAACACCTATTATATGGCCTCCTCCACCCTGTCCACCTCCTACGGCAGCGCTTACATAGAGCTGTTCAATAAAAAGGTAGACGGTGTGAACCGTCCCGTATTCTGTGGTTATTCCACCTCCGAGGCAAAACTCACAGAGGCTGCTTACGGCATGCAGTTTTACCTTGTGGACGCAGCCGCGCCCGAGGAGCCTCCGGTGGAAACCGGCGATCTGGTAACGGACCTCGCCCAACTCACCGACGGCGCCACGGTGGCCATTTACGCCCCCGGCCACGGCACCGCGATCTCTACCAAGCCCAACGGCGACTGGTACCTGAAGGCCAACGCCGCCACGGTGGAAAACGGCAAGATCGTGAACTTTACCGACGATTTCGTTTGGACCGTGAAGGTAAACGCCGACGGCACCTACAGCTTTTACGCCTACGGCGACGAGAGCCGCTCCATCACCGTATGGCCCAGCGGCACCTACGCCGAGCTGAGCCTGAACGTGGCAACCTACCCCGATAACACCTGGACCCTCACCCCCGCCAAAACGGCGAACCGCTTCTACATGAGCTCCCCCACCGTTTCGGGCGAAAAAGGCCCCGCCTACGTGGAGGCCTACGTGCGCAACGAGAGCGAGGTATTCAGCGGTTACTTTACCTCCACCGCCTCCTACAACTTCACCGAGGATAACTTCGGCCTGCAGTTCTACCTGATCGACCCGGCGGACGCCATTGCAGCCTACGACGACGGCGAATGGGACGGCGTGCTCGAAAAGGGCAAGGCCTACGTGGCCTACAACGCCTCCGCCGCCTCCGCCATCGGCCTTTGGGACGAGGCCAACTTCTCGATGAAGGCCATTCCCACCGAGATCGAAGCCGGCAAAGCGAAAGCGGGCAACGGCGCCTACGTATTCAAGGTAGATACCATGGGCCGCTACTACACCTTTGAAATCGACGGCAAATTCCTTGCCGCCAACGCCGCCGAAGAGCTGTTCTTCGCCGAGCCCGAAAACGGCAAAGCCCCCGAATGCGCCAAGTGGTGGCTGCAGGCGAAGGACGGCGGTTACGTGATCTACAACAAGGACGTGACCTACAACGGCACGCCCGTGTGCGTGGAATACTACTCCTCCGTGTTCTCGGGCTGGACCTTCTCCACCAAAAACGAGGTGGGCATCTACCTGTTCAGCTTCTACGAGGTGACCGACGGCACCCGGATCTACGGCGACGTGGTTCAGGCCCCCAGCGTAAAATTCGACTGTGAGGATAACCGCCACTTCGAGCAGGATTACAGCGCGGCCTTCTCGCTGGACGACCTCGCCCCCGAGATCAGCAACGTGAGCATCTCGGTACTGAGCGGCGATACCCTGCTGAACGTTGAGGATTACACCGTATCCGCGGACGGCAAGGGCTACACCTTCACCGTGCCCGCCGAAGCGCTGGACGGCGACCGCACCGCCGCTTCCTTTACCGTGGAAGTAACCGTATCGAACAGCTACGGCATCCGCTACACCGGCGTGAAAACCGTGGAGAACGTGGACGAGCCCTTCTTTACCGACCTTACCCCCGCCCCCAACGCCCAGACCGGCGAAGAGAAGCAGCCCGCCATCGGCGCTGCCATCGGCAACGCGGGCGAGGCCCCCGCATTCAGAATGACCTTGGTATACGGCGGCGCCGAGCATGAGGTAACCCCCGCGCTCGAAAACGGCAAGCTCCTCTGTCAGCCCGAAAATGCCCTGCCGGACGGCAGAGTGACCGTGCGCATGGTTGTGACCCGCGCCGACGGCGTATCGGCGGAAAAGAGCTGGAGCTTTACCGTGGGCGACGCGGGCTACAAGCTCTACTTCGGCCAGCTCCACTCCCACACCACCTATTCCGACGGCTCCGGTACGCTGGAGAACGCGCTGGATTACGTGGCCAACCTGCCCGATTCCGCCAACGTGGATTTCGTGGCCTTCACCGACCATTCCAACTACTTCGATTCCGTTTCCGCCGCCAACCCCGCGGACGCGCTGAACGATAAATCCCTGATGACCGACGCCTCCCGCGCCCTGTGGGAGACCTACAAGGGCACCGTGGCCGACTTCAACGCGAATCAGAAGGATCTCATCGCCCTCGCGGGCTTTGAAATGACCTGGTCCGGCGGTCCCGGCCACATCAACACCTTCGATTCCGACGGCCTCGTTTCGCGCAACAACAAGTCTCTCAACGACAAGAACGGCGACGCGGGCATGAAGCTCTATTACGAGACCATCAACAAGGGCGATTCCATCAACCAGTTCAACCACCCCGGCACCACCTTCGGCAACTTTACCGATTTCTCTTACCGCGACGACGCTACCGACGCCCACATGTTCCTCGTGGAGGTGGGCAACGGCGAAGGGCAGATCGGCGCGGGCGGCTACTACCCGAGCTATTCCGAATACGATCTGGCGCTCTCCAAGGGCTGGCACGTGGCGCCCACCAACAATCAGGATAACCACAAGGGCCTTTGGGGCAACGCCAACGACGCCCGCGACGTGATCCTGGCTGATTCCTTCACCGAGCAGGGCATCTACGACGCCATCCGCGCGCTGCGCGTATACGCCACCGAGGATAAGAACCTGGAGATCACCTACAACGTGAACGACTTGCCCATGGGCACGATCTTCGGCGAGGAGAAGCCCGCCGAGCTGAACGTGGTGATCACCGTGTACGATCCCGACGCCGCCGACGCCATCGCCAAGGTGGAGCTCATCGGCGACGAGGGCAAAACCGTTTACACCTGGTCCGACCCCGTAGAGCTGGCCGAAGGCGCCCTGAGCGCGACCCTCTCCCCCGATGAAACCTATTACTACGTGCGCGTGACCCAGAGGGACGGCGACCTGGCCGTGACCGCGCCCGTTTGGGTGGGCGACGGCGTTTCCGCCGGTATTTCCGCCTTTGAGAGCAGCGGCGAAACCGCGCTTGTCAACGAAGAGACCACTCTCACCGCCACCGCCTTCAACAACGAGGCTGCCGACGCCGTGATCACAAAGGTGGTTTACACCGCCGACGGCGAAGAGATCGGCGCAAGCGATACCGAAACCACCGTGCCCGCGGGCGGTACCGCCAACGTGGCATTCACCTACGTGCCCACCGAGGCCAAGCGCCAGACGATCACGGTGACCGTGACCATGGTGATCGACGGCAAGGAGCACACCTACACCAAGGATCTGATCCTTTCGGTGCGCGAAACCGAAGGCGCGCTGCCCGTAACCGATATCAGCGACGTGCGCGCCAACGAAAAGGAAGGCTACGAATACGTCATCGAGGGCGTTGTGACCTCGAACGCCTCGGGCTACGATAAGGATACCGCCTTCTTCGACTGCATCTACGTGCAGGACGCCACCGGCGGCATCTGCTGCTTCCCCGTATCGGGCGAGTATAAAATCGGCGACAAAGTGCGCGTGGAGGGCTACACCGACTTCTATCAGGGCGAGCCCGAGCTGCAGGTGACCTCCATCGAGGTGATCGGCGAAGGCAGCGTGGAGCCCGCCGAAGTGACCGCGGCGCAGATCAACGATTTCTCGGTGCGCGGCGATCTGGTGACCGTAAATGGCACCGTGGAGAGCTACGAAGCGGTAAACGGCCTGATCCAGACCATTATGGTGAAGGATGAAAACGGCGACGTGTGCCGCGTGTTCATCGACGGCTACATCACCACCGCCAAAGAGGTGGAGGGCTGCGAAACCGGCGCGAAGATCGTTGTGACCGGCCTTGCCTCTTCGGACGATACCTGGCCCGATACCGACTACTTCGCCCGCATCCGTATCCGTGACCGCGCCGACGTGCGCTGCGGCGAGAACGCCGAAAACGGCAGCGGCGAGAACGACCACGGCCCCTGCGCGCTGTGCGGCGAATACCACAACGAGAAGACCCTGCGCGGCTGGCTGATCAGCTTTATTCACGATATCATATTCGTGATCAAAAAGCTCATTCAGTTCATCACGCTGCAGTGGTAACCCCACGGCAAAACCGGATTCCGGGAGAGGCAGAGAGATCTGCCTCTCCCTTTGTTTGTCGCGCCGGAGGCGCGAAGCTGCAAGCTACAAGCTACAAGCTGCAAGCTGCAAGCACAGTTGAAATGTACGGATGTTGTTGTGATACCAACATATCTCCACGCAATCTATCTGACTTGTAGCTTGTAGCTCCTTAGCTTGTAGCTCCAGTTTGTCGGGCAAACTGCCCGACAAACTGAAATTTTCCACAAAAAAAGCAAACGCACCGGGGTTTCCCACGGTGCGCCTGCTTTGAGGAGATAATTTATGAAGAAAAACGGGCTATCTGTTGATTACGGTGTTATAATACTACGGGGAGCTTAAAACAGGCTGAAGTGAAAAACTTTTTTTCTTTAAAGTGGGATTAAGGGGGCCGCCGTATACTCGGGGCAAATAAAGAGATCCCAAAGGAGGATATACCAATGAAACACAAAAAAGCATTCTTCATACCGATCGCCTTATTGCTGATCGCACTGTTGGCCTTCGCCGGCTGCGGCGGCAATACGCAGACGAATACCAAACAAACCACCGCGGGCACGTCCCCGGTGACCTACGAGGGCAACGAGACCTATGCCGACGAGGCCGTGAGCGCGGCGGACGCGACCTATACGAGCTTTACGGCCTACACCGGCGGCGCGCTGGACGGCGCGAGCATTTTCACCACCCGCGATCTGCGGCAGGATTACGACGCCGCCGGCGCCACGGCCCTGACCGTGGAAGACGGCAAGACCATTGAGATCAATGAAGCGGGCGTTTACGTGCTTACCGGCAGCGCCGAAAACTGCACGGTGAAGATCGCCGCCGCCGAAGACGCCAAGGTGGAGCTGGTGCTGGATAACGTAACGATCACCAACGAAAGCTTTCCCGCCGTCTACCTTGTGAGCGCCGATAAGCTGTTCATCACCACCGCCGAGGGCAGCGAAAACACCCTCGCCGTGACCGGTAGCTTTACGAGCGACGGCACTACCAACACCGACGCCGTGATCTTCGCCAAGGACGACGTTGTTTTCTCGGGCCTCGGCACGCTGACAGTGAAGAGCGCCGAGGGCAACGGCATTTCGGGCAAGGACGACCTGAAGTTCACCGGCGGCAGTTACGCGATCACCGCCGAAGACGACGGCATTGAGGCCAACGATTCCATTGCGATCTGCGGCGGCAGCTTCACGATCACCGCAGAAGACGGCCTGCACGCCGAAAACGACGACGATGATTCGCAGGGCTGGATCTATATCGCCAACGCCGACATAAAGATCGACGCGGCCAGCGACGCCATCCACGCCACCACCGTAGTGCAGATCGATTCGGGCGAGATCACCGTGAGCGGCTACGAGGGCATCGAGGGCACCGTAATTCAGATCAACGGCGGCACCGTGAACGTGACCGGGCAGGACGACGGCATCAACGCGGGCGCAAAGAGCAAGGCTTACGGCGTGCTGATCGAGATCAACGGCGGCGAGATCAGCGTGAGCGTGGGCAACGGCGATACCGATGCCATCGATTCCAACGGCGATATCACGGTGAACGGCGGCACGGTGAGCGTCACCACCCCCGGCTCGGCCTTCGATTACGACGGCAAGGCCACGTACAACGGCGGCACCATCATCATCAACGGCGTTGAGGTAAACGCCATACCCCAATCCATGATGCCCGGCATGATGGGCGGCAGAAGATAACGAAAACCCGGCTTTCGCCGGGTTTTCGCTTCTCAAAGTTGTTTCGGCATATCTCTCCGCCCGTAAACGATCCTGCGCACTTCCATAACGTCGTTTATTACCACATAGAAAACAATGTAGCTGCGAACGCGGATGTAGTAATACGGATACGGGTGCTCCGACGCAGAGCGGTAAGGCTCAAAGGATTCGGGGTTTTGCAGCCGGTCATAAATTGACTTTTCCACGTCGTCGATCAATCGGTTTGCGGCGCCGGGGTTTTGCAGCTGTACGGCAATATAGTCAACGATCGCATTGAAATCGTTTTCAAAGAGAGACAGAAACCGCAGTTTATATTCCTTAGCCATTGATACGCTTCCTTACCCTTCCGAACACCTCATCGGCGCTGCAGCGGGCGTCGGTCGCCTCAGCCTGCGCATCCGCCTGAAGAAGCTTCGTTTCAACGTCTTCTGTTAAAGCCGCATACATCTCCAAGCTTAAAAGGACCATAGATCCGTAACCGTTCTTGGTCAGGAATACGGGTTCACCGCTTGTAAGAACGTCTTTCTCTACGTCAGGATATCTGTTTCTGAGATCAGAAACGGGCCGTATATTCATCATAATCATCTGCCTCCTATCTTTCTGATAATATTTTATCACTATTTTATCAGATTTGCAATAGAAAAAAACAGAAAGGAACGCTTTTCCGGTGCAATAAACTGCAATTTACCTGATTCCGTCCGCAATCTCCGTAAGCCCCTCGATCGCGTGCGCAAAAAACATACGGTAGCTTTCGCAGAAAATATTGAGGCCCAGGCGCCCGGCTTCGTCGGGCGGGCGGTGGCGGCGGCAGCCGCCCCGGCACAGGGGGAACCAGCGGCAGGCGCGGCAGCGCTCGTGGATGAAGGCCGAGGCCTCAACAAAGCCGGTCTGCCTACGGCGGGCGTTGATCTCGGCAAGGGTGTTTTCGTTCAGGCTGCCGAGGCGCAGCGCGTCCGTTACGTAGAAATCGCAGGGGTAAACGGCGCCGTCCGCCTCCACCGCGTGCTGCAGCCCGCACACGCCCCGCATACCGCAGGCCTCGGGCGGCAGCCCCAGCAGCATGCCCACGTAGTTTTCAAACTGCCGGATGAAGGGCTGCGTACCTTGCTTTACGTCGCGGTACCACAGGTCGAAGGTATCGGTAAGAAAGCGCCCGTAATCCGCAGGGGAAAGAGAATAGGCACGCCCGCCCGGCGCTTCGCCGATGGGATCGAGGCACGGGATGAACTGCAGCCACGAAAACCCCTGCGCTTTATAAAAACCGTAAATTTCGGCGGCGGCCTCCGCCGTCTGCCGGTTGACCACGGTAAGGATATTAAATTCCACGTTATGCGCCTGCAGCAGCTTTGCCGCCTGCAGCGTACGGGCAAAGGTGCCTTGCCCGGCCGTATCCGGGCGATTGGCGTCGTGAGTGGCCGCAACGCCGTCCAGCGACAGGCCCACGAGGAAACCGTTTCCCCGCAAAAACGCCGCCCACGCGCCGTCCAATAAAAGGCCGTTGGTTTGCAGGGTGTTATTTACCTTTACGCCGCGCGTATTGTATTGCTTCTGCAGCCGCACGGCGGCCTCGAAAAAGGGCAGCCCCGCCAGCGTCGGCTCGCCGCCCTGAAAGGCGAAGGTGACTTCCCTGCCCGCGTACGCGAGCCCCTCGCGCACCACGGCTTCCAGCGTGGAGAGCGTCATAAAGCCGCGATCGCGCGTCTGCCGGGGCAGGGTCTCATCGCGGTAAAAGCAATATCCGCACCGAAGTTGGCAGCGCCCCGACGCGGGCTTTACAAGCAGATATACGTTTTGCATAGGCACCCCTCCGAGAAGATCGCACCCCGGGTCTCAGCGGCGAGGTCAGTCCCCGCCCACCGGCGTGCATACGTCCACCCAGCCGCGCGCCTTGGCGCAGGTCTCCAGCTCCGGCACGGTGAGCTCCACCGCGCTGGCCGCGTCCCCGGCGGCGGGGTAGACGGTATCGAACCGACGCAGGGAAATATCCAGCCAAACCTCGGCCCCTTCGTTCACCGCGAAGGGACATACACCGCCCATTGCGTGCCCCACGAGCGCCTCGAGCCGTTCGGGGGGCATCATTTTTGCCTTGGTGTGAAAGGCGTCTTTGAATTTGCGGTTATCCACGCGCACGTCGCCCGCGGCCACCACAAGGATCGCCCGCTCCCCCGCCAGAAAGCTCATGGTTTTGGCGATGCGGGCTTCCTCCACCCCCAGCGCCTGCGCCGCCAGCGCCACGGTGGCGCTGGAAACGGGAAACCGGCGCACCCGGTCTTCCAGCCCGTAAGCCCTCAGATATTCTATCACTTTTTCGATTGCCATACTTCACTCTTCTTTCTCAGAACCTACCGCCGAATTCAGCGATTTCATTACGCATTACGCATTACGCATTTATAAATCTGGTTCCTGCTCCCGCGTGAGTTTTTTGATCCATTTGAACCGGTTCACCTTGACCACGGCCACCGCGCATTTGGCGATCTGATCAGATTTCAGAAGGAAGAACGTGACCGGTACGGGCCAATGCAGTACGAACGCCGAAAGCGCCGAGAGCGGCAGCACGATGCACCACATGAAGAGGATATCATTTTTGAATACGAAGGCCGTATCGCCCCCGCCCGAAACGATGCCCACAAGGCAGGGGGCCTCGTAGCTGGAGCCCACTACCGTAACGGCGAGAATGGTGATGAAGGTGGTGGAAAGGGCGGCGGTTTCGGGCGAGATATCGTAAAACCCCACGATCAGGCGGCGCAAAAGGAACAGCAGCGCGCCCGAGATCGCCCCCGTGATCAGAAAAATGATTTGCAGGCGCTTGGCGTAGGTCTTTACCCGAGGGATATCGTTCTCGCCCACGGTTTTGGCGATCAACACGCTGGCCGCCGAAGAGGATGAGGTATAGAGCACGCTCACCACCTGAAACACCGGCGCGGAAACCGCGTTGGCACCGATGGCCGCGGCCCCCAGCCGCCCAATGATGGCGGTTTGCAGAAACATGGCCACGCCCCAGCTGCCGCCGGAGCCCACCAGCGGCAGGCCCGCCCTGAGATAATCGGCCAGAAAGGTCTTTTGCAGGGCGAATACGTCCTTTGGCCGCAGCCGCAGCTTTTTATCGTAAAGGAACACGTAGATCAGCACGAAGGCCAGCTCCGCCAGCCGGGAGGCCAGCGTGGCCCACGCCGCGCCCACCGCGCCGAGACGCGGAAAGCCGAAATGCCCGAAGATGAGGGCGTAGTTGAGAAAGATATTCACGAACAGCGCGGTGAGCGAGGTATAAAACCCGATGCGCACCGTCTCCACGCAGCGCATGAGGGCGATGAGCGTGTTGGTGACCGCGAACACCACGTAGGTGTGGGCCATGATGCGGATGTAGGCCGCGCCCTCGCTGACGATCTCGGTTTTATCCGAGAGCAGCCCCAGCACCCCCGCCGGGGATGCCGCCACCACGACCGCCATCACGGCGGAAATGGCCAGCCCCACCGCGAAGGCCGCCGAAAACACCTTTTTGACCGAGGCGAGATCTTTTTTGCCCCAGTATTGGGAGCCCAGCGCAACCAGCCCGTTGCCCACGCCGCCGATGAGGCACTGCAGCAAAAACTGAATCTGGTTGGCAAGGCTCACGCCGCTCATGGCCGTTTCGGAAAACCGCCCCAGCATGATGCTGTCCGCCAGGTTCACGCTGAACACGATAATGCTCTGCGCCGCCACCGTGGCGAACAGGGTGAAATAGGTTTTGTAGAAATAGGGGTCTTTGGCGAGCTTCATGGGGAATCGATCCTTTTGGGGTAAATTAGGAATTAGGAATGAGGAATTAGGAATGATGGATAACCTGATTTTACAATACGGCGGCAGCCGCCACCGACATTTCTCATTCCTCATTTCTCATTCCTCATTTGCAAAAATGTATCTGATGAACAGCTTTCAGAGCAGTTTTTTATTATACATCCCCGCGGTAACGGGCTCGGCAAGGCGCGCCCCCGCAAGGTAGGCCTTGGCCACCGCGATGCAGGTCTCTTTGGTTTCGTAGGTGAAATACAGTGTGCGGAAATCGCAGGCGGGCTCCCGCATGCCGCCGGTATAGAGCGGCACCGGGTTATAGAGCGTGGAGAACCGCCGCCCGGAGCACAGCAGCCGGAAGGTTTCGTTTTTGCGGTCGGTGAGCACGGCGCTGCCCTTGCAGGCTTCGCACCCCTTCTCCGAGCGAGCGGGGCAGGCGCGCAGCCGCATGAGCGGCAGGTGGCCGTAGGCAATATACCCGGTTTTGCCCGCGCCCCTGAGGGCGGCGATATCGCCGAAATTCAGCTCGAACGAAAGAGTGTTGTCCGCACTGCCGAGGGCCTCCGTTTCGGCCAGCGCCACCCGGTTGGTCAGGTTCAGGTGCGCCCCGCCTGTGGGGATGAGCCCGGCTTCCTTTATGAGCGCCACCGCGCCGATATTTTCGGCCACGGCGTATTGCAGCCCCTTTTCTTTGAGGGCCTTCAGCGCCTGCAGCGTGCGGGCCTCGTCCCCCGGGAAGGTGAGCACCGGCACCTCGGCGGCAAAGGCCGCCTCACGCAGCAGCTCGGGGTGGGCCTCCAGCGTAAACAGGGGCATGATGGCCCGCTCCGCCCCGGGCAGCGTGAAAAACTGCGAAATGCTCTGAAACCGCAGCCGCAGGGCGGGCGCGCCGGGCACGGAGGCGGGCAGCTTTTCCGCGTCCGCCAGAAATTCCCCGGTGCGGTCGGGCGCTTCGGGCAGGGCGGCGCGGCGCTCGGAAAGGGCCTCCACGGCGGCGCGGCGCATGGCGTTGAGCTCCCGCGCGGGCAGCATCAGCCCCGGCGCGATCACGGCCTTGGGGGCGGCGCAGAAATAGGGGGTATCGCCCAGCTTCCCCATGGAGGCCGCCGCCTTTTCTTCGGTGAGCGGCGCGGTGAGGGCGGGCTCGGCCACGGGGCCGAAAACGGTGACGGCGTTGGGGCCGTCCGAGAGGGTCAGCGAGGCGTTCGCGCCCTCGGGCACACGCAGCGACATGGTCACGGCCACCCGGGGCGTTTCTTTTTCGTAGATTTTTGAAAGCTGTTTGAGCACGCCCGCGGCGGCGGTCACGTCCTCCTTGGTGCGGTGGCCGAACATGCGGCCGTTCACACGCGAGGTCAAATACCCGTCCGTAAACCCGCCCCGCGAAAATACCGAGCGCAGCGTTTCCATATCGGGCGCGTGCCCCGCCAGCTTCTCGCGGCAGGCCGTTACCGCGGCGGCCACGTATTCGGGCCGTTTCATGCGGCCCTCGATCTTGAAGGAGCACACCCCTGCCGCCGCCAGCCGGTCCAGATGCTCTATAACGGAGAGGTCCTTCAGGCTCAGCGCGTATTCGCGCCGATCATTCCTGAAATTCAGGCGGCAGGGCTGGGCGCACAGGCCCCGGTTGGCGGAACGCCCGCCGAAGGCGCAGGAGGTATAGCACAGCCCCGAAAAGGACATGCAGTGCGCCCCGTGCACGAAGGTTTCGATCTCGAGCTCCACCCCGGCGGCGATGGTTTCGATCTCTTTGAGGCTCAGCTCCCGCGCCAGCACGATGCGGCGAAAGCCGTACTCCTCCAGAAGCCGCGCCCCGGCGAGGTTATGCACCGCCATTTGCGTGGAGGCGTGCAGCTTTAAGCGCGGGTAGTATTTTTTCACCGCCGCCGCGGCGGCAAGGTCCTGCACGATCACCGCGTCCGCCCCGCTTCGCGCCACCAGATCGAGGGTGCGGATAAAATCGGGCAGTTCCTCGTCGCGCACGAGCGTATTGAGCGTGATATGGGTTTTCACCCCGCGCACGCGGCAGTACCGCACCGCCTCGAGAAACGCCTCGTCGGTTTCCATATGAGGACGCTCCATCGATAGATACGTGTGTATCTATACAATGTACATAATACACCGCGTCCGCGCCGCTTCTTACGGCTGCCGTGAGCTGCTCCATGCCCCCCGCAGGGGCGAGAATTTCAGGTTTTTTCAGTAAAAAAGACATCATTTTCCTCCGAAGTCCCATTGATCGTATTTTAGCACAGGGAAATGAAAAATGCTATTGCTTTTTTAATATTTTTACTGTATAATAAGGGCGATTCAAAAAAAGGAACATTTGTTTGTCAGAAAGGAACCACAAAATGGCGGAGAAAAAAGATGCGAAAACCGTAGCTTCGGCTGCGGATAAAAAGGAAGCCCTGAATTCCGCGATCACGCAGATCGAAAAGATGTTCGGCAAGGGCGCGGTGATGCGCCTGGGGCAGACAACGGCCCTGAACGTGGACGCGATCTCTACCGGCTCTATCGCGCTGGACGCGGCCACCGGCATCGGCGGCCTGCCCAAGGGCAGGATCGTGGAGATCTACGGACCCGAAAGCTCCGGTAAAACCACCCTTGCGCTGCACGTGGTGGCCGAGGCCCAGAAGAACGGCGGCGAGGCTGCCTTTATCGACGCCGAGCACGCGCTGGACCCGGTATACGCCAAAAACTTAGGCGTGGACGTGGATTCCCTTTTGGTTTCTCAGCCCGATAACGGCGAGCAGGCGCTGGAGATCGCCGAATACCTCACCCGCTCCGGCGCGCTGGACGTGATCGTGATCGACTCGGTGGCCGCGCTGGTACCCAAGGCCGAGATCGAGGGCGATATGGGCGATTCCCACGTGGGCCTGCACGCCCGCCTCATGAGCCAGGCCCTCAGAAAGCTCGCCGGCGCCATCAGCCGCTCCAACTGCCTTGTGATCTTCATCAACCAGCTCCGCGAAAAGGTGGGCGTGATGTACGGCAACCCCGAGGTGACCACCGGCGGCCGCGCGCTGAAGTTCTACGCCTCCGTGCGTATCGACGTGCGCCGCATCGAGCAGCTCAAGGCCCCGGGCAACGAGTTCATCGGCTCCCGCACCCGC
>CAMVBR010000020.1 GCA_947165755.1 uncultured Clostridia bacterium | reverse complement strand
TGTTTTCATTCACAACCGGTATAACTTCTTTCGAGTAAAAGCAAAAAACCCGCCCAAAGGGCGGGTTTCTTCATTATTGTTTTATCTTTCGCATAAGCTTTTTTGTAAAATGTCCCGGTCTGAATCCTTCACCGCCGGAAACCGATTTTGCAAAAACAAAAGAATAATCGTCGCTTTTTCCGAAAGCGGACGTTTCTGTTTCTTCAAAAGAGCAGAGCAGCCGCAGAAAAGTATCCGTTTGTTCCGTCATCAGGTCCTGGTTGAATTTCTCTTTCTCCATGGTTTCGCTTTCAACACAGAGATAATAGGGGCCGGGCACGAGGCAGATCCCCGGAATTCCCATCGTGAAAAAGTTTTGCCCTTCGCCGAAATGCAGCAGGTTGTGCCCTTTCAGCGTCATGCTGCGAACGATCGTACGGTGCTCTTTGATCGTGTTGATATAAAGATCATCCATAAATTTGTTCCCGGTATATACCATTTCCACTTCCGGCAACCCTGTGGAGACGTATTCACCGTCCTTTACCGTCCATTCCATGCATCCGAGATGCTCGATCGCGAGATTCGCAACACATTTCAAATGATCGCCTTTGCCGTCCCAAAGGTTTCTGTGCTGCGCGAGCCAGCGGGAAGCCGATTGGAACGAGCCGGTGCGGATATCCTTGAATTTCGGTAAACGGAAGTGTCCGGTGGTAAACAGGAAAATATGTGTGCGGCGCAATGGCTGATCTTTCAGATTTCGGATGAGCTCCAGCAGGGCTATGGGTCCGTTTTCCTCTATGGCGTTCGGTCCGTCTGTGTGTGTATTCACGATCACGCATTCCCCGGGAATTGTTCCCCGCAGCATCGTATAAAATGTTTCGGTATACGTATAAGGCGTTTTATCGGCTGTGAGCAGCATATGCGCCGTTTTTCCTTCCTTTGCCGCTGCTATCAGTTTTTTACCCTCCGTTTCGTTTACCCAAAGCACCGGCAGATCAAGATAATCTTGAATAAAAGGCATATATTGGCCTTCCACCGCAGCGTCCGGGATCCCGTCCCAAACAAAAACCGCGCCTGCGGGTTTCAGAAGCTTGAGCGCGCCCTCCGCCAGGCATTTTACCATCGCCGTTGCGACGGGACCGTTGTAAAAAGCCGGCATGACTGTGTCTTCGGGATAGGCGCTGCGCTTATCAAAGGCAACTTCACTGTGGATCTTACCGAGATCCTCTATTTTTATAACGACGATCTTGCCCTCCGCCTTGATCATCTTATCGATATGATTCAGATAGATAAGCTCCGCTGTTACGCCTTCATCCGGCGTTTCACCTGAATAGGGATGCACGGACGAAACTGCGATCGATTCAGCAGTGCCGTCTTCATTTTCCACTGAGAGCGTGTGAGCTTTTTCGTTCCAGCGCTCAAAATAGAAGGGATCCGTCCATATTTCAAGCCCCATATTGCGGATTTCTTCTTTTATATATTTGCAAAAATCGTTTTGACCTTTACTTCCCGTCAGTTTCGGGCCGATCTCGATTAGTTTTTGCATACCTAACGCTAAATTTTCTTTGCTGATCATTGTAAACTCCTTGAAAAAACTTGATAGTTCTTTTTTGATATGCTATAATTTATCAGGAAAAATATAATAATTATTCTGTTTTATGTTAATTTTTTATGAACTAGAAGGAGATTGATTTATGGATGCCGCTTTGAATCCTTTGTTTACGCCATGGAAGATCGGTTCCTGTGAGATCAAAAACAGGATCGTACTTACGTCTATGGGAGGAACGGACCTGTTTGGCTGGATGGAGAAAAATCATTTTGATAAAGCCGGGGCCGATTTTATTCTTGAGATCGCAAAAAACAACGTCGGCCTTGTGTTGCCCGGCTGCCAGCCGGTGTATAACCCCATGTTCGGGCAGTGGCTGCACAAAAACGATAAGATGTATGCGGACCTGAAAAAATGGATGCCTGAATTTCATAAAACGGGCGCAAAGCTGTTTGTGCAGCTTACCGCCGGGTTCGGCCGCTCTTTCACGATCAGCGAAATGATGGAAAAGCTCTATGTGAATCCCGTGCTGCGTGCGCTTGCCAAGCCCGTAATGGATCTGGATAAGATAACCGCTTCCGCTTCGCCGTCCCCCAATCGCTGGTCCGATAAAGTACCCTCCAGAGAGCTTACGGTGAAAGAGATCCACGAATTTGTGAACGCCTTTGCGCAATCAGCAAAAAAACTGAAAGACGCCGGTGTGGACGGCGTAGAGGTCCATGCCGTACATGAAGGCTATCTTCTCGATCAGTTTACTTTCAAATATGTGAATCATCGTACGGATGAATACGGCGGAACATTTGAGAACCGCTATCGGTTTGCGGTAGAGATCGTTCAGGCGATAAAGGCGCTCTGCGGTAAGGAATTCCCCGTTTCTCTTCGTTACAGCGTTGTGTCCAAAACAAAGGGGTTCCGTGAAGGCGCTTTGCCCGGCGAGGAATATAACGAAGTAGGAAGAGATATGGAGGAGAGCGAACGCGCGGCAAAGTATCTGCAGGATGCGGGGTATGATATGCTCAACTGCGATAACGGCACGTATGACGCCTGGTACTGGGCGCATCCGCCGATCTATATGCCGGAAAACTGCAATCTTGCCGACGTTGAGCATATCCGTAAGTTTGTGGATATTCCGGTGGTTTGCGCCGGCCGACTGGATCCCAAGGTTGCGGCCGCTTCCGTAGCGCAGGGGAAAATCGACGGCGCGGGCTTTGCGCGCCAGTTTCTTGCCGATCCCGAATGGATCACCAAACTGATGGAAGATCGTCCGGAGGATATTCGTCCTTGTATCCTTTGCCATAACGGCTGCTTCAATATGTGTCACTATAAAGGGGTGCCGAACGATCAGGAGCTTTCCGATAGCTTGCATCTTGCCCGCTGCGCCGTGAACGCCGAAACGATGCAGAAGGAGAAGCATTATATCGCTCCGGCAGAACATCCGAAAAAGGTTTATATCGTGGGCGGCGGTATCGGTGGTATGGAGGCCGCCAGAGTGCTGAAGCTGCGCGGTCATTCTCCTGTGATTTACGAAAAGAGCAGTGTGCTCGGCGGTACGTTCATACCGGCGAGCGCGGAAAGCTATAAAGGCAAATTACGCGATTTGCTCTCATGGTACCGCAGAGAAATGGTTCGTCTCGGTGTTGAAGTGCATTTGAATACAGAGGTGAAAGATCTTTTGCAGTTTGGTACTGCCGACGTAATCATTGCCACGGGCGCAGTTGCAAGAGTATTGAAAAACGTTCCCGGACATGAGAAAATGATCGAGGCCTGTGAGTTCCTGAACCACGAAAAGCAAGTGGGGGAGACAGTTGCCGTGATTGGCGGCGGTCTTACCGGCAGCGAGATCGCGTATGAACTTGCGCTCATGGGTAAAAAGCCGCTTATCGTCGAAATGAAGGACGATCTTGTGTCGCAAAAGGGCGTTTGCCTTGCAAACAGCTCTTATCTGAGAGAATGGTTTGCGCTGCATAAGGTGCCGGTTTACCTGGAAACGACGTTGAAAGAAGTAAAAGACGGTTCCATTATCGTTTCTTCAAAAGATAAAGACGAAGTAGAGATCTCCTGCGACAGTGTGATCAGCTGCGCAGGGTATATTCCGGCGCCGCTTGCGCCCGCTGCGAAAAACGTGCGGCTTGTGGGCGATTGCCTGAGCGTGGGGAATCTGCGCAGTGTGATCTGGCGCGCTTATGAAGTTGCAATGAAAATTTGATTTCAAAAATGAATACAGGGCTTTCCGTGAAAGGAAGGTCCTGTATTTTTTAGTTGAGATATTGCTTTTAAATAAATAATATGATATACTTAAACGAATAATTATTTGGAGAAATACAGATGGTTATTTTGGGGATCGATCCCGGGTATGCGATCGTCGGTTACGGTTTTATCGCCTATGAAAAAAACAAATATCAGGTACTGGATTTCGGTGCGATCACTACACCGGCAGGCATGGAGTTTCCACAGCGTCTGAAAGAAATCTATGAGGATCTGAGCTTTTTGTGCCAGAAGTATAAGCCGGAAGTTATGTCGATCGAAAAATTGTTTTTCAATACCAATAAAAAAACCGCCGTAGACGTTGCGCAGGCGCGGGGCGTGATCCTGCTTGCGGCTAAGATGAATCGTGTCGATATCCGCGAGTATACGCCGCTTCAGGTAAAGCAAAGCGTTGTTGGCTACGGGCGCGCCGAAAAAAAACAGGTACAGGAAATGACGAAACAGCTTTTAGGCTTATCCGCCGTCCCGAAGCCGGATGATACCGCAGACGCGCTGGCGCTTGCTTTATGTCATGCGCACGCAAGCGGTTCCGCGTTTCAGAAAATCGGTATTTAACAGAAAGGCCGGCGTTTGCCGGGGATAATAATGTTTTATTCTATTTCAGGTAAAATCGTATATTCCGATACAAGCAGCGTTGCGCTCGAGTGCGCCGGCGTTGCGTTCAAGTGCACGGTATCGCTCAATACCCTAAAGCATCTCGGACGGATCGGAGAAAAAGCAACGTTATATACCCATCTGTCCGTAAAAGAAGACGCATTGGAGCTATTTGGCTTCTATGACCAACAGGAACTGGATTTCTTCCGTTTGTTGATCGGCGTGTCCGGCGTCGGCCCGAAGGGGGCGATCGCAATTTTATCGCAGAACACACCCGAGTCGCTTGCGCTGAGTATTGCCGCGGGGGACGTCAAAGCGATAACGAAGGCGCCGGGTGTTGGGCCGAAGATCGCACAGCGCGTTATTCTTGAGCTGAAAGGAAAAATGGCCGATCTTGCGCCGTCGCATATTTCCGTTACCGACGTCGGCGCAATGCAGCAGATCAATATGGGCGGCAATATTTCCGAAGCCGTGAGCGCGCTGACCGCGTTGGGCTTTTCCGCCGCCGATGCAGCCAAAGCCCTTACGGGGGCCGATCCGAATATGCGGGTTGAAGATCTGATCAAAATCGGACTGAAAAAACTGTATTGATCGATTGATGAAGAGGAATAGATATGGCTATCAGTTCATACGAAGAAGATAACTTTCGTCTGGCGTCTCCGGAATTCAATGAAGCTGACAGTGACGTTGAGTACTCACTGCGCCCGAAAACACTGGAAGATTATATCGGACAGACAAAAGTAAAAGAAAACCTGAATATATATATGCAGGCTGCCCTCGGCAGAAACGAGGCGCTTGACCACGTTTTGCTCTATGGTCCTCCCGGCCTCGGCAAAACGACGCTTGCCGGCATCATTGCAAATACGATGGGAACGCAGATCAGGGTCACCTCGGGGCCTGCGATCGAAAAGCCGGGGGATCTTGCTGCGCTGCTCACAAATCTGAACGCGGGCGATATCCTTTTTATTGATGAGATCCACCGTTTAGCCCGCAGCGTGGAAGAAGTGCTGTATCCGGCGATGGAAGATCACGCGATCGATATCATTATCGGCAAAGGCCCTTCGGCGCGCTCCATTCGATTGGATCTGCAGCCCTTTACGCTGGTTGCCGCAACAACACGCGCCGGTTCTCTCAGCGCTCCGCTCAGAGACCGCTTCGGTATCGTACTGCATTTGGAGCTGTATTCCCCGGAAGAGCTCAGCAAGATCGTTACGCGCAGCGCGCGGATCCTTGGCATCGAGATCGATCAGGAAGGCGCGATAGAGATCGCATCCCGTTCCCGCGGAACGCCCCGTATCGCTAACCGTTTACTGAAACGCGCACGCGATTTCGCGCAGGTTATGGGCAGCGGTACCATTACGCTGAAGGACGCCCAACAGGCGCTGGCAAGAATGGATATCGATGAGCTCGGCCTGGATGCGATCGACAGGAAGCTGCTGCTCACAATGATCCGTAATTATAACGGCGGGCCGGTAGGGCTTGAAACGATCGCGGCCGCCATCGGAGAGGAATCCGTCACGATCGAGGATGTTTACGAGCCGTATCTGATGCAGATCGGTTTTTTGGCGAGAACGCCGCGCGGCAGAACCGTTACGGACGCCGCATATATACACTTAGGTTTACCGGCGCCGAAACGGTGATCGGAGAAAGGAATCTTTATGGGAAGACTGTTTGGCACCGACGGCGCCAGAGGCATTGCAAATACGGAGATCAGCTGTGAACTGGCGATAAAAATCGGCCGCGCCGCCGCCATGGTGCTGGGGGAAGCCGCAGGAAACAGAAAGCTGAAGGTGCTTGTGGGTACGGATACCAGAATTTCAGCGGATATGCTGTCCTGCGCGATTGCTGCAGGGTTTTGCTCGGTAGGATGCGACGTGCTTCAGCTCGGGGTGGTGCCCACACCGGCCGTAGCTTTTTTGGTAAAGGAATATTCTTACGACGCGGGCGTGATGATCTCCGCCTCTCACAATCCCTGTGAATACAACGGTATCAAGATCTTTCGCTCCAACGGGTATAAGCTGCCGGATGAGATGGAAGAAAAGATCGAGGCGATCATTCTCGATGAGATCATGCCGCCGCCCCTGAAGGTCGGCGCGCAGGTGGGCTGCATCACCTCGGGAAGAAACGCGATCAAGGATTATATCCATCATATCGAGAGCACCGCCGTCGCTCATTTTTACGGCATGCGCATCGCCATCGACTGCGCAAACGGCTCCGCCAGCGAAACGGCAAACGAGCTGTTCCGCCGCCTCGGCGCGGAATGCACGGTGATCAATAATCATCCTGACGGTGAAAATATCAATAAGAACTGCGGCTCTACGCACATCGAAGTGCTGCAGCAATACGTAAAAGACAACGGTTTCGATCTTGGGTTTGCGTTTGACGGAGACGCCGACCGGTTACTCTGTGTGGATTCCGACGGCGCTTTGGTAGACGGCGATAAGATCATGGCGATTTGCGCAAAAGCCATGAAGGACGCGGGACGTTTGAACGCGAATACGCTGGTTGCTACCGTAATGAGCAACATGGGATTGTTTGAATTTTGTGATAAAAACGGCATTCGGTGTGAGAAAACGAAGGTAGGAGACCGTTACGTGCTCGAGCGTATGCTGGAAAAAGGATATCATATCGGCGGGGAGCAGTCCGGCCACGTTATCTTCCTTGATCACGCAACCACAGGCGACGGTCAGTTGACCGCAGTGCAGCTTTTGAACGTGATCCGTACCACCGGAAAATCTTTGAAAGAGCTTGCTTCTGAAATCGAGATATTCCCGCAGGTGCTCATTAACGTAAAGGTGTCTTCTCTCGGCAAATTAAGGTTGTTTGAAGATAACGATATTAAAATTGCCATCGAAGAAGCGGAAAAAGAGCTTGGCAGCACCGGTCGTGTGCTTGTGCGTCCTTCCGGTACGGAACCGCTTGTGCGCGTGATGCTTGAAGGCAAGAATGAAACGCAGATCCGGCAGATCGCAAACCAGATCGCCGAAGTGATTCGGGAGAGACTGATCTGATATGAGAGTTGCGGATGGTTGGAAAGATTATACGCTGATCGACTGCTCCGACGGCGAACGGCTGGAGCGCTGGGGCGAATACGTGCTGATCCGCCCCGATCCGCAGGTCATTTGGAAAACGCCTAAGCGCGACCCTTTGTGGAAGAAGGCGCACGCGCGGTACCTGCGTTCCAATACCGGCGGCGGCAAATGGGAGGTTTACAGAGATCTACCTCAGGCATGGAATATTTGCTACAAAGAGCTCACGTTCAATATCAAACCCATGGGGTTCAAGCATACCGGTATTTTTCCCGAGCAGGCGGTAAACTGGGATATGACTACCGAGATTATCCGCAAGGCGGAGAAGCCGGTAAAGGTTTTGAATCTGTTTGCGTATACCGGCGGCGCTACCGTAAGCGCGCTGAAGGCGGGGGCATCCGTTACGCATGTGGACGCTTCAAAGGGAATGGTGCTTTGGGCAAAAGAGAATGCAGTATCCTCCGGCACGGCGGATCAAAGCGTTCGCTGGCTTGTGGATGATTGCATCAAATTCGTTGAGCGGGAGATCCGCCGCGGAAACAAGTATGAGATCATCATTATGGATCCGCCATCTTACGGCCGCGGCCCCGGCGGAGAAGTTTGGAAGCTTGAGGCGGAGGTATATGCGCTTTGTGAAAAGTGCGCATCGCTTCTCAGCGATCAAGCGAAATTGTTTTTATTGAATTCCTATACTACGGGGCTTTCCCCATCCGTTATGGGGTATATGCTCGGCAGTATCATTCAGCCGAGGTTCGGCGGCAAGATCAACGCGGATGAGATCGGGCTTCCCGTTGCTGATTCCGGTCTGGTGCTGCCGAGCGGCGCTTCCGCATTCTGGACAAGATAAGGAACATGTACGTAAATGGAACATAATCCGCTTATTTCATTTGACCACGTTTGGTTTTCGTATGATAACGAAGAGCCGTCTCCCGTGTATGCCGTTAAGGATCTTTCCTTTGAGGTGAATAAGGGTGAGTTTCTTGTTATCCTCGGTCACAACGGATCCGGCAAATCAACGATTGCAAAACTGGCAAATTCTATTTTTCTGCCTGTTAAGGGAAAAGTAACTGTGGATGGTATGGATACCTCCGCTCCGGAAAACGAGCTTGAAGTCAGAAAAAGAGTCGGCGTTGTATTTCAAAATCCCGATAATCAGATCGTGGCCTCCATTGTGGAAGAAGACGTTGCTTTCGGTCCCGAAAATCTCGGTATTGCCCCGAACGAGATCCGCGAGCGCGTAGACGACGCATTAAAAGCCGTAGATATGTACGACAGGCGTTTTCATGAAACCTACCGTTTATCTGGCGGACAGAAACAGCGCGTAGCCATCGCGGGTATGATTGCGATGCGCCCCGATTGCATCGTTCTGGACGAGCCGACCGCAATGCTTGATCCGCAAGGACGTTCCGATGTTCTGAATACGATCGTTTCTTTAAATAAAGAACATGGCGTCACTATCGTGCTGATTACGCATTTTATGGAAGAAGCCGTAGGCGCGGATCGAGTTATGGTTGTTAACAACGCCGAGATTGCCGCAGAGGGAACGCCGCGAGAGATTTTTTCACGGCGGGAACTGCTTCAGGCCTGCGGATTGGAGCTGCCTGATACCGCTAAGCTTTGTGAAGCCCTGAAAAAAGAAGGGATCGTTATGCGTGACGATATCCTTACCGAACAGGAATTGATCGACGAGATCGTAAGAATAAAAAGAGCGTAAAGATCGGAGCTGTAAATGGCATTTATAGAAGTAAAAAATGTTTCATTCGGTTATGGTCATAAAACGCCGTTTGAAGTGCAGGCGCTGAATAACGTCAGCTTCTCTGTTGAAAAAGGGGAGTGTATCAGCGTGATCGGTCATACCGGTTCAGGCAAAAGCACGTTGATGCAGATGCTCAACGCGCTGATCAAGCCCGAAGCCGGAGAGATCCTGATTAACGGAAAGAATATTAATGCGGATAAAAAGAGTGTAAGCGCCGCAAGATTTACGGTAGGGTTGTGTTTCCAGTATCCTGAATATCAGCTGTTTGGAGAAACCTGCTTTGAAGATATTGCGTTCGGTCCGCGTAATATGGGTCTCAACGAAGAAGAAGTAAAAAAAAGAGTTTTGCAGGCTGCCGGATTTGTGCATCTGAAAACAGAAAAGCTGGATGTTTCTCCCTTTGATCTTTCCGGAGGGCAAAAGCGCCGCTGCGCCATTGCAGGCGTTATGGCAATGCTGCCTGAGGTTCTTATATTGGATGAGCCAACTGCCGGTCTTGATCCATCCGGCCGAGAATCCGTATTGAGAATGATCGAACGCTATCGGGAGCATACGGGGGCAACCGTGATCCTTGTGACGCACAGCATGGAGATCGCCGCGCAGATGTCAAATAGGATTCTTGTGCTGAATAAAGGAGAAATTGCATATTACGGAACGCCACAGGAGATTTTTTCTCACAGTAACGAGTTGATTTCCATGGGCCTGAACGTTCCGTCTTTTACGAAAATCATGATCGCTTTGCGTCGTCTCGGCTATAACGCGCAGGATGTTTATACTGTGGAAGAAGCCGCGAAACAAATCGGAGCGTTGATTCGCGGGGGGAGAGACACATGATTCGAGATATTTCGATCGGGCAATTCTTCCCCGGAAATTCCGTGATCCACAAATTGGACCCAAGAGCAAAGATTCTGCTGACGCTGCTGTTTATCATATCGTTATTTTTATGCAAAAACTTTTTTTCATTATTGCTGATGCTTGTTTTTGCCGTTGTATGCGTTTTACTTTCGCGGATCTCTGTGAATCTGATTTGGAAAAGCCTGAAAGCTATAATTTTTATTGTTCTTTTTACATCTGCGCTTCAGATCATTTATAATGATAAGGGCGATGTGCTGTGGAAACCTTCCGAAACCGGCAGATTTTGCATTACCACCGGCGGCGTTTACAGTGCGGTTTTTCTTTCGGTGCGTATAATCGCCTTGATCCTGTTTACATCGCTGCTTACGTATACAACGTCGCCTACGATGCTTACGGACGCCATTGAGCGGCTTTTATCCCCCTTGAAGATATTCAAGGTGAAGGTTCATTCTCTTGCAATGATGATGACGATCGCTCTGCGCTTTATTCCGATCCTCATTCGTGAAATCGATATTATCATGAGCGCGCAGAAAGCAAGAGGCGCAAAGTTGGATAACGGAAAGCTCGGAGAACGGCTGAAAGCAATGGTTTCGGTTTTCATTCCGCTCTTTGTATCGGCGTTTCGACGCGCTGCCGAATTGGCTCTCGCTATGGAATGCCGCTGTTATTCCGACGGAACTCAAAGAACCAGAATGAACAGGATGCGATTCACTTGGCGTGATATAGTTTCTTTTATTACGGTGGGTATCCTGATTTTTGCGGTTGTTTTTACAAGCTTTTATCCATTGTGGGATATCTTTTTGTTTCAAGCGGTGATGTGATGAATTATCACTTAAATTTAATGTTTGACGGTTCCGGATATCACGGCTGGCAGCGGCAGGAGAATGCGGTTTCCGTGCAGCAGAAGGTGGAAGATGCTGTTTTCGGGTTGTTCGGAGAAAAATGCGCCGTAACCGGATGCAGCCGTACGGATGCCGGGGTACACGCTTGCGATTTCCATGTGAATTTTAAAGCGCAAAAGCTTCTTCCCGATAATACGATCGTTTCAGGAATGAACTTTTATCTGCCGGATGATATTTCGGTGTTGTCTTGCGCTCGTGCAGACGACGCTTTCAATGCGCGTTTCAGCTGCGTATCAAAGGAATATCATTACGTGATTTATGATACGCCGTACTGTAATCCTTTTTATGCAAAAAAGGCGGTGCACTGTAAACACAGCCTGGATGAAACGGGTATGGATCTGAACGCAAGAGATTTCATCGGCACGCATGATTTCAGCGCTTTTTGCGCTGCAGGCGCGTCGGTACGCTCAAACGTGAGAACGGTAAAACGTGCCGGCGTATATCGTGAAGCGGATAAAGTTATTTTTTATGTGGAGGCTGACGGATTTTTGTACAATATGGTTCGGATCATGGCCGGTACCTTACTGTACGTTGCGGAGAATAAAATAGAAAGCGGTACGATCCCCGATATTATCGCCGCAAAAGACAGAACGCATGCCGGCAAAACCATGCCGCCGGATGGATTATATTTATATAGGGTGCACTACGGAGAGGAGAAATAAAATGGAGAATGAAAAGACCGAGGCTCAATTTGAGCAAAAAGGTCCCAAAAAGAGGGAAACAAAAAAAATATCCCCTTTGATGCTGATCGGGATTGCGGCGCTGGTGCTGCTTGTTGTGATTGCCGCAGCTATTGCGGTTGCGGACCGTGCCGATACCGCGGATAATAACCGTACGCACGGCGTATATACGATCAACAGCGAATCTGTGCTTGATCTCGGCGCTTATACTTCAGGTGTTGCGGTATTGACCTCAAATTCCGTTGATTATGTTGATTCCTTCGGCAATCTGATGTCGGCAAACGAGCATACCTACACGAACCCTGTGATGATTACATCCGGCAAGAATCTTGTATTGTACGATCGCGGCGGCAATCTGATGAAGATCGAAAAAAATGCATCGCTTTACAAATCCTTTACCTTTGACGCACCGGTCAGCTGCGCCGATATCACAGCGAATGGTACGTATGCTTACGTTCTGAACGGCGACAGCGGTTATCAGTCGCATCTGTTTGTATATTCCTATAAAGGAAAAAAATTGTTTGAGTGGAGCAGTGCGGAATACGTTGTTCGTGTATCGGTTTCCGATTCCGGTAATTCTGCAGCCGTAAGCACTGTTTCGGTTGAGAATGCCGATACGCTCAGCAAGGTTTATTTGTTCCAGTTTAATAAGAATACATACGATTACGTGGAAGAGTTTATCGGCGAAACCGTGTTTGATATCGACTTCGCAGGAGGAAAAAAGCTTGCCGTGCTTACTGACCGCGGCGCTTACCTTATGACGGCAAAGGGTGAGCGATCCGCCTTGTGCGAATACTCGGCAAATGAGCTGAATCATACGGATCTGAAAAAAGGCAGTCTCGGCATCGTATCGGTCAACCTGTATGGCGATACAAACAATACAAAGGTTTATTTGTTCGATAAAGGATATAAAAATGTATCGGAACAATCGTATCAGAACGCGATTTCCGGTGTGATCGCCGATTTGAGTTACTATGCTGTTATATTTGACAAGGAGATATATATCTTAAATACAAAGGGTATTGAAACAAGACACATTCAGTTGGATGAGATCTGTATGGACGCAGTGGTTTCCGGCGGAAAGCTTTATGTGCTTACATCCGGTGGGATCCAACATTTTGGGCTCCATGAAACGGTTGGTGATGATAAATGACAAGTATGACAATTATTGATTTTATATGTTTTGGGGTTTTGCTGTTATTTCTGATCGCTGGGTTTATCAAAGGATTTGCAAAAACCATCCTTCATCTGTTGGCTTACGTCGCCGCAGGTTTCGCCGCAAGATTCGCTTCGGAGCCTTTGACGGGTCTGATTTATGATAAAGCCATACATGAGCCTGTTCATTCAAAATTAATGGAATTGTTTCCCTCGGGGAGCATCGGCGGCTCCATGGATTCGGTACTGCAGGCGATTCGGAATTCCATGTCGGAATCCGCTTATAAAATAGCAGATTTTTTGCATCTGCTTCCGGATGAAAGCTGGCTCGGCGATTCATTTTATTCTGTTGAAAAAATAGAAGAAAGTTTTCTGCAGCCGATTATTACAAAAGTTCTTTTAATTGTTACAACGATCGCTTTATTCCTTTTGCTGATGATTATACTGAATATGATCGTCAAATTGATCGATAAACTTATCTTCAAAAAGAAAAAGGGTGTGGTTAATTCCATCAACAGATTTTTCGGCGGTCTTCTCGGTCTTGTGCAGGGAGCGATTCCTGTTGCGGCGGCCTGCTTACTGATGAATCTGATTGCGCCGTTGCTCGGGATCACATCGTTTTCGGATATGGTGAGTCATTCGCTGCTCTGCAGTTTTGTTGCAAGTATTTTTTAAGGAAAGGATTTTGTTAAAATGAGCAATAATACAATAAAAGATAAAAATTCGCAGGAGGGTATCTTCAGCAATGTTTGGACGGTCCCGAATCTGCTGTCGTTCATTCGCATTTTGTTGATTCCCGTTTTTGCGTACCTGTTTTATAAAGGTCAGCTGATTTGGGCTGTCGTAGTTCTCGCGTTATCAGGGCTCAGCGACCTCTTTGACGGTAAAATCGCCCGCAGATTCAATCAGGTGAGCGCGCTTGGCAAGCTTTTGGACCCCGTTGCGGATAAATTGACGCAGGCTACGATCGCAGTTATGTTGTTTATGGCCTTTTTTAAGGCGGAAAATAAAACGCTTCATTTGTTCGCCTGGGTATTCCTCTTGTTTATCGTCAAAGAACTTGTCATGCTCATCGGCGGCGCGCTTATGATCTATTTCGGCATTCGTCCCGGAGCCGCGGAGTTCTACGGAAAAGCCGCTACCATGGCGTTTTACCTTGTGATGATCACGATCATGGCGTTCGGCCCTGAGGTAGGCGCATTCCGCAACGAACCCGGCGCTGTTGTACAGCTTTTCACGCTGCCCGACGCAGTAATGATGGCGCTTGTTGTTATTGCCGTGATCATGACGTTTGTAGCGTTTTTCAGTTATATGCCGGCAACGCGCCGTCAGGTGAAGGAAAGATTCTCTCCTGAGGGAAAAGCCAGAGCAAAAGCGCAAAAAGAAAAGAAGGCTGCTCAGAAAACGGCAAACGGCAAATAATCAGTTTGTTTGAAAGGGAAAATATATGAACGTTAAATTATGCTCAAGATGCAAGAAAAACCCTGCCGTGATCTATATCTCCAAAATTGAAGGGGATAAAACCACGCAGGAAGGGCTTTGCATCAAGTGCGCGCTGGAAATGAATATCGGTCCCATAAAAGATATGCTCTCAAAAATGGGGATCACGGAAGACGACATCGATTCCTTGAATGAGCAGTTCGGAAATACTTTTATGAATCCCGACGACAGCGGCAGCTTTGAAAACGGCGGCACGCCTACGCTTCCTTTTTTACAGGGGTTGTTCGGGGATCAGTCTTCTTCCTCGAAGGATGATGAAGTCGATCTTCCCGCAGAACTCGCCGACGATAAGAATACGCGCGGCAAACGTGCCGAAAAGAAAAAAGGCGAACCGAAAAAATCGGGACGTAAGTTTTTGTCGCAATATTGTACGGATTTAACGAAAAAGGCGGCAGACGGCGAAATCGACCGTATCATTGGGCGCGACAGCGAGATATCCCGCGTTATACAGATTTTATGCCGCCGCACGAAGAACAATCCGTGTTTGATCGGTGAACCCGGTGTAGGCAAAACAGCCATCGCGGAAGGTCTTGCTTTGAAGATCGCATCGGGGGAAGTGCCGATGCGTTTGAAGGAAAAAGAGATCCATTTGCTGGATTTGACCGCTCTTGTGGCCGGTACCCAATTCAGAGGGCAGTTTGAAAGCCGTATCAAGGGCCTGATCGACGAGGTGAAGGCAGAGGGTAATATCATTCTCTTCATCGACGAAGTTCACAATCTTGTGGGTACGGGTGACGCCGAGGGCTCCATGAACGCCGCGAATATCCTGAAACCGGCGCTTTCCCGCGGCGAGATCCAGGTGATCGGCGCAACCACGTTTACGGAATACCGAAAGCATATTGAAAAAGACGCGGCTCTCGAGCGCCGCTTTCAACCGGTAAAGGTAGAGGAACCCTCTATTGAAGAAACCTATCAGATGCTCCTCGGAATCCGGGAATACTATGAAAAGTATCACCGTGTCAGAATTTCCGATACGCTGCTATACAGAACCGTTCAAATGTCCGAACGGTATATTACCGAGCGTTTCCTGCCCGATAAAGCGATCGATCTGCTTGATGAAGCCTGCACCTGCGCGAATCTGAGAAACAAGGCGATCAGTGATTATGAGGTTGCTCTTGACAGATACGAAAAATTGAAACAGCGTGAAACGGATCTGATGGCGGATACGGAGCATCCCGATTACGAATCCATTGCGAAAGTACGTGCGGATATTCTGCAGTGCGAAGGTCAGCTTGTACCTCTGAAAGAAAAAGCGGAAGACAACTACGTTACCGAGGATGATCTTGCCCGAGTTATCAGCCTATCTACCGGGATTCCGGTCAAGAAAATCGTTGACAGCGATATGGGTAAGCTTTCCGAAATGGAAGCGCACCTGAAGGCACGTATTATTGGGCAGGACGAAGCCGTGGAGGCCGTTTGCGCTGCGATTCGCCGCTCCCGCATTCGTTTGAGCCCTGTGAAGCGGCCGGCCTCATTCATTTTCGTCGGCCCCACCGGCGTAGGAAAAACAGAGCTTGTAAAGCAGCTTGCAAACGAGCTGTTTGATACGCCTGAAACGCTGATTCGTCTTGATATGAGTGAATTTATGGAGAAATTCAGCGTGTCGAGACTGATCGGCTCCCCACCCGGATATGTCGGTTACGATGAAGCGGGGCAGCTAACGGAAAAGGTAAGAAGAAAACCATATTCCGTGATCTTGTTTGATGAGATCGAAAAAGCGCATCCGGACGTAATGAATATCCTGCTGCAGATCCTGGATGAAGGTAAAACCAACGATGCGCAGGGGAGAACGGTCAATTTTGAGAACACCGTGATCATTATGACGTCGAATGCGGGCAGCGAACGCAGTGAAAACCTTCTTGGTTTCGGAAAGGATAAAAACACTGCAAGTAAAGATAAGGCGATGAAAGCGCTGCGTGAATTCCTTCGCCCCGAGTTTATCGGAAGGGTAGACGAGGTGATCGTGTTCAACTCTCTTTCCGAAGCTGATTACTGCAAAATCGCGGATATCCTGATCAAAGAGTTTGTTCCGTCGCTGCGCGATAAGGGCGTAAAGCTCAACGTAACGGACGAAGTGCCGCAGTATATCGCAAAAGTATCAGCCGACGGCGTGCGCGGCGCAAGAGATATACGCAATGCGATCCGCCGAATGATCGAAGATCCGATAGCAACGATCCTTGTTACTCATTATGATCTGAAAATCTCTGAAATCGACGTATTTGTTGAAGAAGAACAGATCAAGGTCGAATATAAAATTTGAGAAATATTTATTAAATATTATTGACAAAACAACGGAATGATGCTAAAATACATTTCGTTGCTCCGCGGGTGTAGTTCAGCGGTAGAATCCCAGCCTTCCAAGCTGGTTGTGTGGGTTCGACTCCCATCACCCGCTCCAATAATATGCGTTTGTAGCTCAGGTGGATAGAGCAACTGCCTTCTAAGCAGTGGGTCAGGGGTTCGAGTCCCTTCAAGCGCGCCAAGAGAAAATCCTGCTGTTGAACAGCAGGATTTTTCTTTCAAAAAACAGAAAAAATGCTTGACTTTTTTATCTTTCATATATATAATAATGTAGCAGTTGATGAGGACCATTAGCTCAGTTGGTTAGAGCAACCGGCTCATAACCGGTCGGTCCGGGGTTCGAGTCCCTG
>CAMVBR010000019.1 GCA_947165755.1 uncultured Clostridia bacterium | reverse complement strand
AGCAGGCGTCATCTGAATGCCGGAAAAATATCAGAAAAAAACGGTATATGCGAATTGTACGATCTGCCTGTCACCCGCGCCAAAACCGATTATGAACCCGATGCAAAGGAGCTTCCTCCCGTGCTTTCGGAAATACAGAAAAAGGCGTTTGAATCGCTGTATGCTGCATATCGCCGCGGCAAAGGCGAGACGGCTCTTTTATTCGGCGTTACCGGCAGCGGAAAAACAAACGTATACCTATCGTTGATCGATAAGGTGCTCGAGGACGGAAAAAACGCTGTCGTGCTCGTTCCCGAAATATCACTTACTCCGCAAACGATCCTGCTGTTTGAAAAACGATTCGGAAATGCCATCGCAGTATTGCACAGCGGATTATCGATCGGCGAGCGCAGAGACACCTTTTACAGGATAAAAAATGAAGACGTTCGCGTTGTGATCGGTACCAGAAGCGCTGTTTTTGCTCCATTAAAGAATATCGGGGCGATTATCGTTGATGAGGAGCAGGAACACACTTATAAATCGGAAATGTCTCCCCGATACGATGCGCGCGCAGTCGCAAAATACAGGTGCGTTTATCACGGCGCTTTGCTCGTATTGGCTTCAGCGACGCCATCCGTAGAATCCTATGCCAAGGCGATCGACGGGAAATATGTTTTGTGTGAGATCGGGCAGCGGTACGGCAAGGCGGTATTGCCCGACGTGATCACGGTGGATATGACGGATAAAAAGAATTCAAACCGTTATACCGCCATCAGCGAACCGTTGGCACGGGCTTTAGACGAGAATCTGAAGCAAAAAAAACAAAGTATTCTGCTGGTGAATCGAAGAGGATACAATACGTTTGTTGCCTGTGAATCCTGCAAAACGGTTGTAACCTGTCCGAAATGCAGTATATCACTTACATACCACGCGGCGAACAACCGATTGATGTGTCACTATTGCGGCTATTCCATCCCGTTTACGGATACCTGCCCGAAATGCGCAAATAAGAATATCCGATATGCCGGATTCGGCACGCAGCGCGTGGAACAGGAGCTGAAAAGCAGGTTTCCGTCTGCGTCCGTGCTGCGAATGGATGCAGATACCACCACGGCAAAGAACTCTCATGAAAAAGCGCTGTCCGCATTTGCCTCCGGGGCTTACGATATTCTGATCGGTACGCAGATGGTTGCGAAAGGTCTTGATTTCCCGAACGTCACCGTTGTGGGAATCATTTCTGCGGATAACGAATTATATAATGACGATTTTCGTTCCGCGGAAAGAACCTTTGATCTGATCACGCAGGTGACAGGCAGAGCGGGAAGGGGAAGTTTGCCCGGAAAAGCGTACATTCAAACGGTATCTCCGGATAATGAGATCCTCTCGGTTGCCGCGCGCCAGGATTATAAGAGTTTTTTCCGGAATGAGATCAATATGCGGCGCGCAATGATCTATCCTCCGTATTGTGATATTTGTAAGGTGGGTTTTTCCGCAGACAGCGAGTCGAAAGCATTCTATGCCGCCAACGTTTTTTTTCAGCGGATCGTTACCGAGAATAACGCTTCCGGCGGGGTGCCTTTGATCATCCTCGGCCCTTTGGCGCCGAAGGTTGCAAAAATCAACAATCTCTACCGGCAGAAGCTGATTATAAAATGTAAAAACAATAACGCATTTCGAACTCTGGTCGGCGACACGATGAAACAGGTCATGCAGATGAAGGAATGCAAAGACGTGAATATTTATGCGGTTATGAATCCGGATAATACGGATCAATAACCGGTGAGAAAGGCAGATAAACAATGGCATTGAGAAAAATCAGAGTAAACGATGATCCGATTCTGCGGAAGAAGAGCCGTCCGGTAGAATCGTTTGACGAACGCCTATGGCAGTTATTGGACGATATGCGTGAAACGCTGGATAAGGCCGGCGGGATCGGTCTTGCTGCCGTTCAGGTAGGCGTACTGCGCAGAGTGATCGTGATCAATTTCGGCGAGGGATATATGGAGCTGGTCAATCCTGAAATATTGGAAACAAAAGGCGAACAGTGCTTTGAGGAGGCTTGTCTCTCTCTGCCGCATAAAGCAGGTGTTACAAAACGACCGATGAGTGTAAAGGTCAGAGCGCAGAACCGTAACGGCAACTGGGTTTTGTATGAAGGAAGCGAGCTGAAAGCAAGATGCTTCTGCCACGAAATAGATCATTTGGACGGCAAGCTTTATATCGATTCGCTTGCACCGGGAGAACAGGTGCACTATACCGAAGATTATTGAGTCGGAGAGAATCAGAATGGATACAGTCATATTTATGGGGTCTCCGGATTTTGCCGTAAAGGCGCTTGAGGCCTTGATCGAATCTCCGGATTATGATGTAAAGCTTGTTGTTTCACAGACGGATAAGCCGCAGGGACGCAAGCAGATCATGACGCCGCCGCCTGTAAAACAAGTTGCTTTGCAGCACGGCATCGAGGTTTTTCAGCCCAAAAGTCTCAGAACGCAGGAGGCTTACGACAAGCTATTTGCTTTGCAGCCCGATTTTATCGTTGTTTCTGCCTACGGTAAAATATTGCCGCCCGATATTTTGGCGATCCCAAAATACGGATGTGTGAATCTGCACGGATCCCTGCTTCCGAAATATCGCGGCGCTGCGCCGATCCAATGGAGCGTGATCAACGGCGATAAAAAGACCGGCGTAACGTCCATGTTGATGGACGCTGGTCTTGATACCGGCGATATCCTTCTTACAAGTGAAACAGAGATCGGCGAAAATGAGACCGCAGGTGAGCTTTTTGATCGTCTTGCGGAGCTTTGCCCCGCCCTTTTGCTGAAAACGCTGAAGGGGCTCAGAAATCATGAGATCGTTCCCGTAAAACAGGATGAGGCCGCGGCAACCTATGTTTCGGTGTTGGATAAAGAAATGGCTGTTCTTGACTGGAATGAACCCGCATCGTCGATTCATAATAAGATCAGAGGATTGAATCCGTGGCCGGTCGCAAAAACGCTTTTTAACGGTAAAATACTGAAAATCTATTCCGGCGCAATAACGAACTTACGGAAAAACGATCTCAGCGGTACTTTATACGCCGTTGACGGACGCCTTTTCGCGGTTTGCGGAGAAAATACCGTTTATGAAATCTGCGAATTGCAGCTCGAGGGTTCAAAACGAATGGGCGCAGCCGATTTTCTGCGTGGGCATCCGGTTGTAAAGCCGATTTTGTTGGGGTAACAGGAGCGATTATCATGACTTCCTTATTATTTGCATCGTATGGATCATACTACGGGTACAGCGGTTCTTATTGGTACCTTTTGCTTGTGATCCCCGCGTTTATTTTGTCGCTGGCGGCACAAGCGGCAGTGAAAAAAGTATATGCGAAGATGTCGGAAGTGTACAGCAAAAGCGGTCATTCCGGGGCGTCTGCCGCGGGGGCTGTTCTGCAATATTATGGTATTACAAACGTGAGGATCGAGAAGGTCAGCGGGAAGCTGACGGATCACTACGACCCACGATCGAATGTGATACGGCTTTCGGAAGGGGTTTACGGCTCTACCTCCATCGCCGCGATCGGCATAGCCTGCCATGAGGCCGGTCACGCTGCGCAGCATGCGCAGGGGTATCTTCCGATTCGGATCCGGAATTCGATTCTTCCGGTGTGTAAAGTAGGTTCGTATATCGGTATACCGCTTGCGGTTCTGGGCTATTTCCTTTCTTGGGAACCGCTGATTTTGGCAGGACTCATGCTCTATTCGTTTATTATGCTGTTTCAGCTGGCAACGCTGCCCGTTGAGTTGGATGCAAGCCGTCGCGCGCTGCAGGTTATTACAGAAACCGGTCTGTTGCCCGGGGAAAATGAATATAAAGGCGCAAAAAAGGTTTTGAAATGCGCAGCAATGACCTACGTTGCCGCGCTGGCGGTATCCATTGCTAATTTGCTGCGGTTCATTATCATGTTTACGGGGCGGCGAAGAAGATGAAAAGCGCCCGGTGGATTGCAGCTCAAACCCTGATAAAGATTGAAAAAGACGCGGCGTTTTCATCGCTTGCATTGAACGGGGAGCTGAAGCGGGAACCCGGAATTTCAGAAAAGGACGCCGCGCTTGCTACCAGACTGGTTTACGGTGTGGTCGAAAGAAAGATCACACTGGACTACAACATAGAGCAGTACTTAAAAGAACCTATCCGGAAATTGCGTCCGGACGTTCTTGTGTGTATTCGGATCGGCGCGTTTCAGATTTTATTTGCAGATCGCATTCCCGCGCGGGCCGCGGTGAACGAAAGCGTTAATCTTGTCAAGACTCTGGGGGCTTCATACGCGGCAGGCCTTGTGAATGCAGTTCTGCGGAAAATCGCAGGGCAGGGGTTGCGCCTTCCCGCACCGGAGGGAAATGAGCTTCTGTATTTATCCGTAAAGTACTCCTGTCCCGAAAAGCTGCTCCTGCACTTTTTGAATCATTACGGAAAAGAGAAAACCGAAGCCCATCTTTCGGCTTCTTTGGCTGAGCGGCCGCTGTTTATTCGCAGAAATTCGCTTCTGTGTACGGATGAAATGCTGAGAGCTGAAATCGAGCAAGAGGGAGCTTCGGTTGAATTAACCGCTGTGGATGGGTGCTATGCGCTGAATGCGGTTGGCAATATAACGGCGTTATCCGCTTATCGTAAAGGATTCTTTCACGTTCAGGATATGTCGTCCCAGATCGATGCAATGCTTCTCGGCGCAAAACCGGGGCAAACAGTTGTGGATTGCTGCGCCGCTCCGGGAGGAAAGAGCTTTACCTTGGCACAGTATATGAATAACGACGGGCGTTTGATCTCCTGTGATCGGTACCCTAAGAAAACCGAACTGATCAAAGCCGGCGCAAAACGCTTGGGGATCACGAATCTTTCCGTTTTGTGCGCGGATGCTGTTCAGCTCTGGGAAAACGGTATTTCTGCGGACGCCGTACTTTGCGACGTTCCATGCTCCGGTTTCGGCGTGATCGGACGCAAGCCGGAGATCCGATATAAAGACCCCTCTCAGTTTTCGGAATTGCCCGAGCTGCAGTATGCGATTCTGTGCTCCGGGGCGCGTATGGTAAAACCCGGCGGCGCGCTTGTTTATTCTACGTGCACGTTGAATTCCGCGGAAAACGAGCAGGTTTGTGAGCGTTTCCTGAAAAACCATCCGGCATATATTCTCAGCGAGGATCCCGTATATAAATCTTTCGCGGAAGGGGATTATATGTGTATGTTTGCTTCTCCTTCAGGGGGCGACGGCTTTTTTGCGGCTAAATTTGAAAGGACATCCCCATGAAAACAGATATTCTATCTATGACGCTCCCTGAACTTACAAGCGCCGTCGAAGCGTTAGATCTTCCGAAATATCGCGCCGGGCAGATCTATCGCTGGCTTCATAAGGTCGGCGTTTCCGATTTTTCGGAGATGACGGATCTGCCTCTTTTGTTAAGGGAGCGTCTAAATGACAGTTTTGTCATTTTTTCATGTAATATTGAAAAAAAATTGGTTTCAGAGTATGATAGTACGGTAAAGTATCTTTTTTCTTTACATGACGGTGAATTCATCGAATCCGTTGTTATGAAATATAAATACGGATATACCGTATGCGTATCTTCTCAGGTCGGCTGCCGAATGGGATGCAGGTTTTGTGCTTCTACGCTGTCCGGCGTTGTAAGAAATCTGGAGCCTTCAGAAATACTCTCGCAGCTTTATGCGGCGGAAAGGGATCTGAACGTTCGCATTTCCCATATCGTTTTGATGGGAATGGGGGAGCCTTTGGATAACTTTGACAACGTAATGCGGTTTCTGGAGCTGATCACCGATGAAAACGGAAAGAATATCAGTATGCGCCACATATCTTTATCCACCTGCGGGATCGTACCGGGGATAAAAAAGCTGGCTGAGAAGGATCTGCAATTAACTTTATCGGTTTCGTTGCACGCGCCGAACGATACGATCCGCAGCGAAATGATGCCGGTGAATAAAAAATGGCCGCTGCCGGAACTGATATCGGCATGTAAAGCGTATACGGCAAAAACCTCCAGAAGAATATCGTTTGAATATGCGCTTGTTGCCGGCCGGAACGACAGCGAAGCCTGCGCGCGTGAGCTTGCGGTGCTGTTGAAGGGAATGCTTTGTCATGTGAACCTGATCCCGGTAAATGAAGTGGCGGAGACCGGCTGCAAGGAAAGTAAGCCTGAGCAAGTAAAAAAATTCAGTGATATCCTCAGCCGTCGGGGATTTGCCGTAACCGTCCGAAGACGTTTGGGAAGCGATATCAACGCTGCCTGCGGTCAGCTTCGGCGTTCTGCAGAGAAAAGAGTTAAGGAGACAACGTGAAATACGCATTTGAAACAGACAGAGGATTGAAGCGCAGTATCAACCAGGATTGCTGCAACGCGTTCAATTTGGATCAGAATACCGTTTTTGCCGTTGTTTGCGACGGCATGGGCGGGGCAAGCGCAGGGGAGATCGCCTCGGCCATTGCCGTTAAAACGATATCAGAGCGCATTCGCGGCGGTTGGCGTGACGGGATCAGTGACGATTCCATTCGCAACTTGATGCTGACCTCGATAACGGCTGCCAATATCAACGTTTACGATTATTCAACGACGCATCCCGGATGCAGGGGGATGGGAACGACGGTCGTTGCCGTTGTTGTGCGCGGCGACAGAGGTATTGCGGCGCATGCGGGAGACAGCAGGGCCTATCTTTTTACGGATCGCCTTATTTCCGTGACCAAGGACCATTCTTTGGTGCAGGATCTTTTGGATCAGGGAAAAATCACAAAAGAAGAGGCGAAAACGCATCCCAAAAAAAATTACATTACCAGGGCGCTCGGCGTGGAAGAAGATATCGATATCGATTTTAATACATTTGCCTTCGACGCAGGATCTAAAGTTCTGATCTGTTCGGATGGATTGTATAATTTTGTTTCAGAAGCGGATATTACAAGTGTGCTGCTCTCCGGAGCGGAAGACGCGGCAAAACAACTGATTAAAACGGCAAACGGCAACGGAGGCGGTGACAATATCACCGCGGTCATCATCTCACATAATTAAAGGGGCGTAGAATTGTGGAAAACTATCTTCATAAAGTAATCGGGGAAAGATATGAGATCCAGGAAATCATCGGTATCGGCGGTATGTCGGTGGTATATAAGGCATATGATCGTGTGGATGACAGGATCGTGGCCGTTAAAATTCTGAAAGAAGAGTTTATGGCCAATGAAGAGTTCCGCATGCGGTTCAAAAATGAATCCAAGGCGATCTCAATGCTTTCTCATCCGAATATTGTAAAGGTGTACGACGTCAGCTTCGGCGATACGCTTCAATATATAGTGATGGAATATGTGGAAGGTATCACGCTGAAAGAGTACATTGACCGCCAGAAGGTGCTTGACATCCGTGAGGCAGAGCACTTTGTGATTCAGATCCTTCGCGCGCTGCAGCATGCGCATGACAAGGGGATCATTCACAGAGATATCAAACCGCAGAATATTATTTTGCTGCCGAACGCGAATATCAAAGTGACGGATTTCGGTATTGCGCGGTTCAATCATTATGAAGCGCGCAACGTGAACGAGTCCTCGGCGATCGGCTCTGTGCATTATGTGAGCCCGGAGCAAGCGAAGGGGGAATATACCGACGGAAGATCGGATATCTATTCTGTTGGCGTTGTTCTGTATGAGATGCTCACCGGGCGCGTACCCTTTGACGGAGAGAACGACTCCTCTGTTGCGCGGATGCAGCTTATGCAGGAAGCGGAACGTCCAAGCAAGCTGAACCCGTCGATCCCCATAGGCTTAGAGCAGATCACGCTCAGGGCGCTTCAGAAGAACCCCGCTGACAGGTATCAGTCCGCCGCGGAGTTTTTATCGGATCTGTACGCATTCAAAAAAAATCCGCAGATCGTATTCGATCATACCTACTTTGTGGACAGCGAGCCCACAAGGCATATAGAAGCAGATAATCCTCCCATTACCACTTCCGATATCCCCGTCAGGATCACCGATGACGAGGATTATACGGAGACGGTTTCCGATGAAGAAGAGGAAGAGGAGACTGAGCGCAATCTGACAGTGCCGATCCTTGTTGGGATCGCCGTGGCGCTGCTGCTTGTTATTGCGGTTATTTTGTTCGTTGCCTTTGGTGATTCCATTTTTAATAAATCGCAGCACGGTAACAATACGGAGGCTTCTCAGGAAGCCGATGGCAGTTTTTGGTCGAAATTGGATATTTTCGGATGGTTTTCCTCAGATAAGATCGAGGTGCCGAATTTCCTGAATATGAATTTCGACGAGGTTTTTTCCAAATACCCGGAGCTTGCGATCGATCCCAATCCGAAGTATATTTACAATACAACTTATGAGGCCGGAAAAGTGATCGAGCAGGATCCCGAGGCTGGCGCTATGGTATCTCCCGATACCGTTATAACCCTCTCTGTTGCCACCAACAACGATATGGTTCAGGTCCCGGATGTAACAAATTACGATTCCAAGGAAGCGGAAAGCATACTTGTTGCAAAAGGGTTTACCGTTGAAATGCTTCAGGCCTATGTTAAGGATATGGACGAGAATACCGTGGTATATACGGATCCGAAGGCAGATACGTTTGCGCTTTACGGTTCCAAGGTATACGTCTATTATGCCACTTCAAACGAAGATGCGAAGGGAACAACGCGCGTTCCGAACGTTGTGGGCGATCAGGAGAGCGTTGCGAGACAGAAGATCGTTGCCGCAGGCTTAAAGGTTGGCGCCGTTACCACCGATGAGAGTTCGGCTTCGTTGAAGGGGTATGTGATCGGTCAGAATCCCCCCACCGGAACAACTGTAAATTCCGGTACGGTTGTGAATCTTGTGCTCGGAAACGGCGTTACCGGATCTTCTACGGCAACGTTCCAGATCACCCTGCCGAATCTCGGCGGCAGAACCGGTACGGTCCGTATTTATCTGAACGGAGAGGTTTACAACACGTATTCAAACGTCTCTTTGAATGGATCGGCCTTTACGATCAGTTATACCGGTTCCGGGGAAGAGAACGAATTTACGGTTTATGTGGATTCCTCTAAGCTTTATTCAGGCAATATAGATTTTACCAAGAGCAGCGGCAAGGTATCGGATGTGTACACCTATTCCGTTACGCTTCGTGAAACGATCCCCAACGTTGTAGGTAAAAAACAAAACGCGGCAATCAAGGAGCTTGAAAAATCAGGCTTTATGAATGTGACCGTGGAAACGGCCTATAATGACGAGGTTGAAAAAGGGTACGTGATCATGCAGACGCCGGTAAGCAGTCAGCTTACGCAGTATTCGGTCAACGTTGCGATCAAGCTGGTCGTCAGCGCGGGGCCCGATCAGCAAACGGAAGATACCACTGTGCCTGAGCCTTCCCAAACAGACGCCCCTGAGCCTACGACGGAACCTGTTACCGAGGAACCCTCTTCCAATGAGGCGCCTTCGGATGAAACCGAGGAGGTGTCGTCCGCAGAAGCAACCTCTTCGCCTGAACAAAACGTGGAACCGAACAACTGACAATATGCAGAGTTCTAATCAAATACACGGAATAATCATGCACTCGATCAGCGGCTTTTACTATGTGGAAGCCGCCGGTTTTGTTTATGAATGCAAAGCAAAAGGCGCGTTCCGAAAAGATAAGAACGCGCCGCTGGTAGGAGACCGTGTCCTGATTGAAACAGACGGCGATAAGGGCTTTATTATAAAGATAGAACCGAGAAAAAACTTTCTTGTGCGGCCGCCGATCGCAAATCTGGATAAATTGTTTATCGTGGCGTCGGCAGATCGTCCTAAACCCAACCTGTATGTTGTTGATAAGCTTACGGCGTTTGCGGCGTATCACAAAATAGCGCCGGTGATCGTTTTCTCTAAAACGGATCTTGCGGATATTTCCTCTTTTGCGGACATATACAGAAGGGCGGGCATCCCCGTTTTTTCCTGTTCCTCGGTAAGCGGTGACGGTATGGATCGGCTTTCGGACGCGATCGCAGCCGGGATAAACGCATTCGCAGGTAATTCGGGGGTGGGAAAGTCCAGCCTCCTGAATTATTTTTTGCCTGAACTTTTGCTTGAAACCAATGAGATCAGCGATAAACTCGGCAGGGGAAAGCATACGACCAGAAGCGTAAAGCTGTATAGATACCGGGAAGGGTGCATTGCGGACACCCCCGGCTTTTCCTCTATCGATTTTGAAGAAAACGGCGAGCGGATCTTGAAAGAAGACCTTGCGGCATGCTTCCCCGAATTTGAAGCGTTTGCCTCTGACTGCAGGTTTTTTCCTTCGTGTTCGCATACGGTCGATAAAGGATGTGCTGTTATCAATGCTGTTCAGCATGGAATGATCAGCCCGCAAAGGCATCAAAGCTACTGCCGCATGTATGAAGAAGTAAAAGGCTTCAAACACTGGAACTGAAACGAAATAATACACCGTTTTTTTTATACTGCGTATACTGTAACGAGGTGGATTCATATATATAATTTACCTCGGATAATGCTGACGCGCAAGCAAATAGCATTACGGGCATTGATTTGTGTCAGGAGATGCGTAGTATGAAGATGAGAAGAGCCGCAAAGGGATTTGTTGTGACCGCTTTCGGCGTGGGGTTGTTTCTTGCCTACTGCTTCCCCAGCAAATTTATTATTATCGCGCTTGCTGTAATGCTTGTGGCTGCCGGTATTTTTATTATTAAAGCGTAACAGAGGTGCAGCGATGAAAGTGATTGTAATTAACAGCCCGAAATTCTTAAAACCCCTATTCAGATTATTTATGAAGGCATAAGGAAAGAACGATGGAAGTTAAAAGGATCCGGCTGAAAAACCTGACGAATACGCGAGATATCGGCGGGTTTCCTGCTTACGGCGGAAAGACGATCGTTTCACACCGTCTGATCAGAAGCGGCGAACTGAAAAATGCGGACGAAAGTGATTTGGAAAAACTGAGAACAGAATACCGGCTGCATACCGTGATAGATCTGCGAACGGATGCTGAGCGGGAGCAATCGCCCGATCCTGTGATGGATGGCGTAAACACGGTTGTGCTGCCCGTGCTGGACAGCAGTTTTTTCGGCATTGCGCGGGATGAAAACGCGATAGACGCATGGATGAAGCTGTTTGAGGATCCTGCCAAAGACCCGACAGAGGTTTTCAAAGAAATGTACCGAAAGCTATTCTTCAGCGATTACGTAAAACCGTATTACAGAACCTTTTTTGACGTGCTGCTTGAGAATACGTCCGGCTCGGTTCTTTGGCATTGCTCCGCGGGAAAAGACAGGGCCGGCGCGGCATCGATACTTGCGATGATGGCGCTCGGCGTCAGCCGCGAGCTTATGATTCAGGATTACATGATGACCGGTCCCTTTACAAAAAAGGAGCTGCGGAAACTGTATTTTATGATTCGGTTCTTTATACGGGATAAACGGCGAAAAAAATGCTACCGAACGTTACTCGGCGTGAAGGAAGAATACGTGCGGCAGTTGTTTGATATTATTGATAAGACCTACGGAAGCGATATCGGTTATCTGGAATCGTTTATCGGGCTCAGTGAAGCTGAAATCTGTACATTAAGAACAATGTATCTGCATTAAACCGCATTTCTGCGCATGTATGGGTTGGATCGGCGAAGAATGATCTTTATTTCGCTGATTACGATCACTCTGAAAAAAAACCGCTCGGCTCACAACCGGGCGGTTCAGTATTTCGTTGTTTTCGGTATGATTGTTTTTGTATAGAAGGATCGCAGATAGCTTCGTTTATAACATGTCGTTATATTGATAACACCTTACGTAATCCACTTTGAATTCTGCGGGCCAGTTGCCGTTCGGCGTCAGATTTATTTTGCCTACGCCGTGGCGATCCGAGCTTTGTACACCGTTTTCGCCCGCAAATTCAACCGAAAGCAACAGGTATTCCGGATTCTGCGATACGCCGCCGGCGGAGAGACGGCCGGTTTCATGGCCGTTGATATAAAAGATGTATTCTTCGGGGGACCATTCAACGCCGTAAGTGTTGTATTCGGTATAAGGATCGTTCTTCAGCATATACCTGCCGATGCTGGCGCTTTGTTCTCCTTCTCCGTATCCGTCGTAGTGGATGCCCGTAGATACACAGTCATTGCCCCACCAATGATCTTTATAATTAAATGATTCAAATACGTCTACTTCGGTCCCGTCTTTGCCGGAGCCGTCTATATTAAACACGCCCTCGTTCATCATCCAGAATGCGCTCCAAAGCCCGGTTGCCGCCGGAAGGATGCAGCGAACCTCATAATAGCCGTAGCATTGCTCATACTTGCCTCTGGTGGTTACGATGCCTGTATACCAGCCCGGTTTATATTCTTCAAAGTTGATCTGCTCATGCCACTTATCATAATATCGGTTTTCAAGAGGGACGTCGAAATGCTGCGCGCGGATCACAAGATTGCCGTCTTCGACCGATACCATGTCCTCGTGCCAATATCCGCCTTTGCGCATTGTGACCCACCATTCAAATCCCCATTTTGATTGATCTAACGTATCATCTTCGAATTCATCGTTCCAAACCAAAGTGAATTTGTTCATATCGATCTCACGCTTTGAAACCGGTTTGCCAAGGCTGAATGCTGCAGGCAGCGCGCTGCTGAACAACATCAGAAAAGAAACAAATGCAGCTATAAATGATTTGAACATGATAAAACCTCCTTTTTATTATAATATAGCATATTGATAAGCGTTCGTCAAGAAACGGACGAATTGTGAATTGAATATGAATTGTGAAAATGAATAAATATGTATTTACAAAGGATAAAAAACGTGCTAAAATGAGAATATATTCATTTTGGAGGTAGTGGTATGAAAAAAAGAGTTATTGCTGTTGTGCTCTGTGTTGCTATGGTTGCTTTGGTTTGCGCTCTCGCGGCGTGTTCCGGAAAAACAAATGACAGTGAAAGTACAACCGGATCTGATATATCCAATGTGATCACAGTGGGATATACGGTATATGAACCCATGAATTATTTCAATGAAAACAACGAGCTGGTAGGGTTCGATACGGATCTTGCGAAAGCGGTGTTTGAAAAGCTCGGTTATACCGTTCTTTTCAAAGAGATCAAATGGGAAAATAAATACACGGATCTTGCTTCGGGTACGATCGATTGTATTTGGAACGGTTTTACTGCGAACAGTACAGACGACGATGGTGTTGCCCGTTCCGAAAAAGTTGATTTCTCCTATAACTACATGGAGAATAACCAGGTCGTTGTTGTGAAGAAAGACAGCGGTATTGCCACGCCGGAGGATCTTTCGGAAAAGATCGGTGAAGCGGAATCCGGCTCTGCGGGTGAAAGCTACGCAAACGGATTTGAAGGCGCCGTGATCAAAGGCGTTACGAAACAGACGGACGCTTTGATGGACGTGAATTCCGGTGTTGCGGATTTCGCAGTGTTGGATGCACAGCTTGCAAACAGTTATTGCGGCAACGGGGATTACAGCGATCTTGTGATCGTGGAAGCGCTTTCCAACGACGTGGAATATTATGCCATCGGTTTTGCAAAGGGCAGTGAGCTCACTGCAAAAGTGAATGCGCAGCTGGAGACGTTGGCTGCCGACGGCACGCTCAAAAAAATTGCGGAAAACTACGGGGTTGAGAATTCCGTGATCACTGATTTTGCCGATCAGAAATAATTGCATTTAACACGATAGGTGCAGAAGCAACCCTTCTGCGCCTTTTCATTTTAAGGAAGTGAAAACATGACGTTTTGGCAGATTACGCTGTTTTTGTTGGATGGATTCAAAATATCCGTCTTGATTTTTTTTGTAACGCTCATTGTCGGTCTGCCGCTCGGACTGCCGATCGCAATGTGCTCCATGAGCAAATTCAAGCCGTTGAAGGCCGCGGCAAAGGTATTTGTGTGGGTGATCAGAGGCGTACCGTTGATGCTGCAGATCTTTATCATCTACTATGTTCCCGGGCTTGTATTCCATTATCAGTTGTTCGGGCAGGTGGATAAATATCTTTTGCTGAATTACGGAATCGAAGACGCCGGGCGCATTCTTGCCGTATTGATCGCATTCGCCATCAACTACGCCTGTTATTTCTCTGAAATATACCGCGGGGGGATCGAAAGCATTTCCGTCGGTCAGTATGAAGCGGGCAAGGTGCTCGGAATGATGAAATCACAGGTCTTTTTCAGGGTTGTGCTTTTGCAGGTCGTGAAGCGCATCGTTCCTCCGATGTCGAACGAGATCATTACGCTGATCAAGGATACCGCGTTGGCAAACTGTATTATGGTTGCCGAGGTAATCAAACAGGCAAATACGCTGGCCGCAACAAAAGCTTTGATTTGGCCGCTTTTTTACACGGGTGTGTTTTATTTGATATTCGTTGGCGTATTATCCATTCTGTTTAACCGCGTGGAAAAGAAACTTGATTTCTTCAGGGGGTGAGCTTATGGCAATTCTGGAAGTGGAAAATCTGGGAAAAAGCTTCGGTCATCTTGAGGTGCTGAAAGACATCAGCTTTTCTTTGGATCAGGGGAAGGTGCTCTCGGTGATAGGTTCCTCAGGCAGCGGGAAAACGACTTTGCTCCGGTGTATTACGTCTTTGGAACGTGCCGATAAGGGTGTGATCAGAGTCAACGGCGAAACGGTGTTTGATGCTTCCTCGCCAAAAAAAGAATCCGCCGCGGAAGAGCGGCGGAAACAGCTTGCCGTGGGATTGGTTTTTCAGAATTTCAATCTGTTCCCCCAGTATACGGCGATACGCAACGTTACGTTGGCTGCGGAGCTTGCCTTGCGGGATAAACCGGATTATAAACAAAACAAAAAAAAGTATCTTGCCGAGACACGGGAAAAAGGGATGGAGCTGCTGAAGAAGGTCGGCTTGGCAGAGAAGGCGGATAGCTATCCCTGGCAGCTTTCCGGCGGGCAGCAGCAAAGAGTGTCTATCGCCAGGGCGCTTTGCATGAATCCTTCGATCCTCTTTTTTGACGAACCGACGTCCGCTTTGGATCCTGAGCTCACCGGAGAGATCCTAAAGGTAATACGGCAGCTGACGCTGGTGCATATGACGATGGTGATCGTAACGCATGAAATGTCTTTTGCCCGTGATGTTTCCGATGAAATACTGTTTATGAATCAGGGGGTCATTGAAGAACGCGGCGCACCCGAGCAGATCTTTTCGGCTCCGAAATCCGTACGGCTGCGTGAATTCATCAATAAATTCAACGACTGAATAAAGGCGCAGACGAAAGGTCCTCAAAAAAAGAAGGCAATCTCAAAAACGGGATTGCCTTTTTTTGTTATATCGTTTGTTTGTCTTTTTCTGTTTCTTCTGCAAGCTGTTGTTCGATGATCTTGTTCACGTCGTTCTTCCCCTTGTGACGATACGGGAAAATGCGCAGGATCAGGAATAAGAGGAAAGCGCCGATAAAGTTGAGCACAATATCTCCCATGGTATCCATCAGCGGGAAACGCTGTTCAAACAACTGCATATCTTTGATCGGGAACAACTGGAAGATCTTGGTGGGCTCGCCGCCGACGGTATCCAGAGCGTTTTGGAAATTCCAGTGCTGGGCGTCGCCGCCGAAGAACTGATCGTATGTGAACTCGAAAAGTTCCCAGCCGCTTGCAAGAACGAAGCCGAAGCCGAGGGCGCAAAGTACCGCAATTTGCGCGGGACACGTCTTTTTCAGCTTGAGCTGCGTTGCGCATACGTATTCATAGCCGATATAAACAGCTTCCGCCGTGCCGAACGCGTGAAGAATTTTATCGTACGCCGGAACGAGATAATAAAACTGAAGATAAGCGCCGCCGAAGGAACCCAGGAAGAAGCCCAGTGCGGTAATATTCTGGAATCGCGGAGAAAAGAAACGGAAACGGTTTTTTTCAGGGAACAGCTGAATGATTTCATAGGCGAACATACCCACAAGGTTAGCAAGGATCTGAATGGGAGGATTGCTGCCTTTGTAATCGGCATGAATGCCGATCAGATTTAAGAACTTACCGCCCCCAAGCGTATCTATGAATGCAAAAACCATCAACAGGCGCAGGATCCACCAATAAACAAGCTCGATTTTAGTAACAGAAGAAAAAATGCGTTTGAAATAATTCTTTTCAATCATTTGTATCACACCCCTTTTGCACATAATAACATAATGCGGCATTATCATATTTCTAAAAAAGAAAAATAACGAGTGAATTATTTTTATGACGAAGGATCAAATTGTAAAAAATAATAAATCCCGAAAAACAATTTAGTTTTTGCGAATCCAAACGCTTGAAAATGAATACGAAATGTGGTATTATAAAAATAATTATGTAATTAATTACTCCCATTTCCAGTCAAGCCTATCTGAAAAACGGAGCAAAATAAAAGAGGTAATCACTATGACAAAAATTGACATCTTTTCAGGCTTTCTCGGCGCGGGAAAAACCACGCTGATCAAAAAACTCATCAGCGAGAGCTACAAGGGTGAAAAGCTCGTGCTGATCGAAAACGAATTCGGTGAGATCGGCATTGACGGCGGATTTCTTCAGGATGCCGGTATCGAGATCACCGAGATGAATTCCGGCTGTATCTGCTGCAGCCTGGTAGGTGATTTCGGCGAAGCGCTGAAAAAGGTTTTGGCCGAATTTGCGCCTGACCGCATTCTGATAGAGCCCTCAGGCGTCGGCAAGCTTTCCGACGTGATCAAGGCCGTGCGCAATATCGGCAGCGACCAGATCGTATTGAATGCTTTCACCACTGTTGTTGACGCCGGAAAGTGCAAAATGTATATGAAAAATTTCGGCGAATTTTTCAATGATCAGGTGGAGCACGCCGGTACGATCATTATGAGCCATGCGGATGTGGTAAGCGAGGATAAGCTTGTTGCCGCCGTTGCGCTTGTGCGCGAGAAGAACCCCACCGCGGTGATCGTTACCACGCCGATCACAAAGCTTGACGGCGCCGCCCTGCTGGAAGCGATCGAAAGAAAAGATACGCTGAACGCTGCGATCGAACACCTGATGCACGAGCATGACGATGA
>CAMVBR010000018.1 GCA_947165755.1 uncultured Clostridia bacterium | reverse complement strand
GCTTGTAGCTTCTTAGCTTGTAGCTCCAGTTTGTCGGGCATACTGCCCGACAAACAGAAATTTGAAATAGGAGGCCCATATTTTGCATCCCGTAATCACATATTTAAGGCACAAGGGCATCGCCGCGGTGCTGGCGGTGAGCCGCCTGATCCATAAGGCTACGGGCGGGAAACGCCCGAAATTCCTGTTCAGCGAAAACGCCGGGGCGGCGTACGTTGGCTCAAGCGTGAAAATCGTTGCCGAGAATGAAACGAGTGTTACCGTTGCCAGATATCTGCCGGACGGCAGCATCGACCCGGGGGAATTCAAAATCCTTACCGCCACCGATCTGCATCTGGATACCAAAAGCCCCATCACCCGCGGCGGCAGCGCGGCGGACCGCAACAATAAGTCCATGCGCATGTTGGTGACGCAGATCAAACGCCTCAGGCCCGATCTCGTTATTTTTACCGGCGACGTGAACCAATCCGATTTTCAGCAGATCGACGCGGTTCAGCTCTCGCTGCTTATGGAAAAGCTGGGCGTGTATTGGGCCTACGCCTTCGGCAACCACGAAACGCGGGAAGAAAAGGGTTACTATAAATACCTGATGTATAAGGGCTTTCAGTACGGCCCCCACTGCCTGTGCAGGTTCGGGGACCCGGCCCTGTTCGGCTACGGTAATTTCGCCATCCATATCAAAAACAGCGAAACCACGCTGCGCAAAAGCCTGTATCTGTTCGATTCGGGGCGCGATATCCAACCCGAGCGCTGCGCCGACTACGGCCTGCCGGCCAATCAGGAGGGCTACGATTTCCTGAAGCGGGAGCAAATCGCATGGTACCTGCGCGAGGTGCAGAAAACGAAGGCGCTTTACGGCGATACGAAAACCATCGCCTATATGCACATCCCCGTGCCCGAATACGCTGCGGTGTTCAACGGCGATAACGAGCATGGCTTCACCCCCTCGGGCAAGGCGGAGATCCTCTATGGCGGCCAGTATGAAACCGTGGGGTGCTCCCCCTATAACAGCGGCTTTTTCAACGCTGCGGCCGGGGAGGGCAGCCTGCAGGCGATTTTTTCCGGGCACGACCACGTAAACGACTTCTGCGCCCTTTATCGGGGCGTGTATCTCGTCTATACCCAGTGCGGCGGCTACAACACCTACAGTATGGAGGATAAGCAGGGCTGGCCGGAATCGGATTGCCACTACGGCGTTACCCTCACCACGCTGCTGCCAAACGGCGACCTGCGCATGGAGCAGGAGAAGTACGCCGAGCTTGCCCCGGAGGAGAAGCAGAGCGCCTGTTGGAATTTAGACACAATCAAATAAATTGTCCTTTGAAAACAGGTTGACGTTGTGTTACAATGAAACTGTTTCAAGTAAAGGAGACCTTTGATATGAAAAAAATCGTTTCGATCATTCTTTGCGTGCTTCTGCTGGCGTCCTGCGCGTTTACGGGCAGCGCGGCGGAGGAAAAAACGCCGGTTACCCGCGTGGGCTCCAAGGTGCCCGTGGTGCTTGTGGGCGGCGACGGCGATAAGCTGGTGGATGAAAACGGCAAAGAGGTGTTCCGTTTTCTGGATCTCGGCAACGCCATCGGCGATACCGATACCGAAACCATCAAAGAGAGCGTGCTCAACGTGGTAAAGCCCCTGCTGGTGCAGGGCATGCTCACCGGCAATTTCGACCCGTATTACGAGGCGCTCTATAACGAGGTTTCCGAAATGTTTTCGGACGTGCTTCTCGATGAAAACGGCGAGCCGAGGAACGGCTCCGGCATCACCGACGCCCGAAAGGAAGAAATGCGCGTCGCGCTCAGCCGCGATCAGAAGAATTATACCGCTTCGGGCACCTACGAGCTGTTCGATTACCATTTCTGGTACGATTGGCGTCTCGATCCGCTCTACACGGCCGATCTGCTCAACGACTACATCGAGCAGGTGAAGGCGGTCACCGGTCAGCCCAAGGTGGCGCTGCTGTGCCGGTGCGTGGGCAGCAACGTGGTGCTCTCTTATATCTCCAAATACGGCACATCTTCGCTCTACAGCCTCGGCATGTGCGGCGTGGTGGGCATGAACGGCAGCGAGCCCATGAGCGAATCCATCAGCGGCAAGTTCAGCGTGAATCTGCCGGCCATCGACCGCCTTATTTACGACCTGAACGCCCTCGGTTATCTCGATCTCGATCCCTTCGTCAATTCCACCCTTGAGCTGCTGGCCGCCGGCGGCATGACGAACGCGGCCCTCGCAACGGCAAAGGCTACCATCTACCGTGTGATCGTGCAGGGGGCCACCTCCTCGCTCGCGCTTTCCACCTTCTTTTCCTGCCCCATGTATTGGGCGTGCGTGAACGCCAAGGATTACGAGGACGCCAAGCTGTACGTGTTCGGCCCCGAGGGCAGCGAGAAGCGGCAGCAGTACGCCGGGCTGATCGAAAAGATCGACGCCTACGACGCCGCCGTGCGGCAGAAGCTGCCCGCGCTGCTTGAGGAAGTGCGCGATACCGTGGACCGCGTTTGCATCATCTCCAAATACGGCTATCAGCTTTCGCCCGTGTGCGAATCCGCCGACGTGCTCTCCGATCAGATCGCTTCCGTTTATTCCTCCTCCTTCGGCGCCACCACCTCGCTGGCGTACGATACGCTTTCCGATGAATATATCGCGTCCCGCGTGGCCGCCGGTTACGGCGATTATATCTCTCCCGACCTGCAGGTGGACGCCTCCACCTGCCTCTTCCCCGAGCAGACGTGGTTTGCCAAGGGCGCTACCCACTCCAACTGGACCAAGGGCGAAAACGCCCTGCTCTACACCGTGACCACCTCCGAAAAGGTGCTCACCACGGCGGATACGGAGATCGGCCGCTTCTTCGTGGAGGATAACGAAACCGGCGATTGGCAGAACATGACCGCCGAAAACTGCAATACCTACAATTGGGACGCCACCCCCGAGGCGCAGCATCCGCAGGGCTTTATCGCAAGGCTGCGCGCCTTCATCCGCGCCCTGCGCGTATGGCTCAGCCAGCTTAAAGTTATTATCAGAGAAAGATTGGCTTCCAAAAACTGATTTCGCCCCGGCGCCGCCGGATAGAATAACAGGGAAGGAAGGATACTATGGCCCTCCGAAAAACCTTTGTTTTGATCCTTGCCGCATTGCTGTGCGTTTCCTTTGCGGGCTGCCGGGCCCCGGCGCGGGACGCCGTGCCCGTATCGATCGATTACGATGCGGCCGTCGTGAGCTACCTCGGGCCCGAGGGCACCTACACGCAGGAGGCCTGCGGGGTGTTCTTTGAGAAAAAGGGCGTTTACGTCCCCTATGAAACCGTGAACGATGCCGTTTCGGCGCTGGTGAGCGGCGAGAGCGGCTATGCCGTGATCCCGCAGGAAAACACCATCGGCGGCGCGGTGATCGATTACGTGGATACGCTCATCGGCGAAAACGCCGTTTCCGTCGTGGGCGAGGTGGAGCTGCCGATCAACCAGAATCTGCTTGTGCTGCCCGGCACGGCGCTCTCACAGATCAAAACGGTGTATTCCCATAAGCAGGGCATCGCTCAGGGAGTCGACTGGCTGAAGGCAAACCTGCCCGATGCCGAGGTGGTGGAGGTCTCCAGCACCGCCGAGGGAGCGAAAATGGTATCCGAGGGGAAGGACGCCTCTCTGGCCGCCATCGCCTCCGCCGCCTGCGCGGACGTTTACGGGCTCGAGGTGCTCGCCGCGGGCATCCAAAATAACGAGAGCAACAAAACCCGGTTCTACGTGCTGTCGCGCGAACCGGCGGCCACCGCTCCGGCGGACCGCCTCGCGTTTCTCGCCAAGGGCAGCGCGGAGGCGCTTCCGTCGCTGCTTGCCGATATGGAAAAGCACAACGTGACGTTGGTTGCGCTGCACGACCGCCCGCTGAAAACCGAGCTGGGCGAATACTGCTACCTGATCGAATGCGAAAACTGCGATCACGCGCTGTATGAGAAGCTGGCGGGCCGCAGCGCGTTTACGTTCCGGTATCTGGGCAGCTTTGCCGTCCGGTAATCAAACCGGGCGAATATTTTCAGAAGAGAGAGGGGTTCTCATGAAGCTTTGCGTGCCGATCCCGTGTTTTTTCGGCGATCTTCCTTTTGAAGCGGCCGTGGAAAAGGCAGCCGCGCTGGGGTATTCATACGTTGAGATCTACGGCTGGAAGCAGCTCGGTCTCGCTTCCGCCGCCGCGGCGCTGCAAAAGCACGGCGTAACGCTTCTGAGCATGTGCACCACCGAATTTTGCCTTACCGACCCCGCAAAAAGGGAAGCGTGGCTCAACGGCATTGCCGAAAGCTGTGAAGCGGCCGCCGCGCTGGGCGTAAAAAAGCTGATCACCCAGGTGGGCCCCGATACGGGCGCTCCCCGCGCCGAACAGCACCGCTCCATCGTTGAAGGGCTTGCCGCTGGCGCGCCGCTGCTGGAAAGGGCGGGCGTTACGGTGATGATCGAGCCGCTGAACACATTGGTGGACCACCCGGGCTATTACCTGACCGCCGCCGAAGAGGCCTTTGCCATCGTGCGCGCGGTGGGCAGCGAAAACGTGAAGGTGGTGTACGATATCTACCACCAGCAGATCTCCGAGGGCAATATCATACCCAATATCACCGGCAATCTCGATTGCATCGCCCATCTGCACGCCGCCGGGCACCCGGGCAGGCACGAGCTGCAATACGGCGAAAACGATTACCGCAATATCTTTGCCGCCGCCTCCGCCGCCGGATATACCGGGGCCTGCGGGCTGGAATACAACCCGCTGCTGTCTGCGGAAGAGAGCCTTGCCGAAGCAAAACGCCTTTACGGCGGGGTAGGCGCCTAGCCCTTATCGGCGCACCGCTTATCCGCTATACAAAAAAAGCTCTGCAAACCGTCGTTTGCAGGGCTTTCGCTATGTCTCTTATCCTTGAAACAGCGCGTTTTCGCGCTCAGAGCTGCCCGCTCAGCAGAAACAGGATCCGCACGAAGAAGGACGCGAACACGTCCATAATGCCGTCAAGGGTCGATCTGATTTTATCTGCCATTTCCTTTTGCTCCTTTACGCTTTATTTCAATTTTATTTTAGCATATCGCCCCGCCGTATGCAACCCCGTTTTTCTTTATTTGCGGGCGGCGGATTCGTTCTTGTAAAACGGCGGCATATTTGCTATAATACGTATGTTTACGTTATCAAAGCGAAGAAAAGCAAAAAGGAGCAACAGTATGGATATCGTATCGATCCTCGCCGGGGAGCTCGGCCGGGACCCGCAGCATATACAAAACGTGATCGCCCTGCTCGACGAGGGCAACACCATCCCCTTCATTGCCCGCTACCGCAAGGAGCTGCACGGCTCCATGGACGATACCTCTCTGCGCGCGCTCGAAACGCGGCTGGGGTATCTGCGTTCGCTGGATGAGCGCCGTCAGACGGTGGAAAACGCCATCGAAGCGCAGGGCAAGCTCACCGAGGCGCTCAAAGAGGCGCTGGCGCAGTGCGTTACGCTGGCGGAGCTGGAGGACCTCTACCGCCCCTATAAGCAGAAGCGCCGCACCCGCGCCACCGTGGCCAAGGAAAAGGGGCTGGAGCCGCTCGCCATGCTGCTGTTCGCGCAGTCGCCCGATTGCCCTGCGCCCGAAGCCGCCGCCGCGGCGTATATCGACCCCGAAAAAGGGGTAAATAGTATAGAGGAAGCGCTCGCGGGCGCGTCGGATATCATCGCCGAGATCATTTCGGACGACGCCGATCTCAGAAAGGCGCTGCGCCATCTGGTGCACGACCGGGGCTCTCTGCGCGCCGAGGCCGCGAGCGAGGAGGATTCCGTTTACGCGCTGTATTACGATTTTACCCGCCCCGTGGAAAAGCTGCAGGGCTATCAGATATTGGCGATCAATCGCGGCGAAAAAGAGAAGTTTTTGAAGGTATCGGTGCTGCTGGATGAAGATACCGCCCTGCGCGCCGTAAGGCGCGCGAGCGTAAAGCCCGGCTCCGCCGCCTCCGATTTCGTGGCCGCCGCCGGGGCGGACGCCTACGACCGGCTGATCTTCCCCTCTGTGGAGCGGGAGCTGCGCGGCGACCTCACCGACCGTGCCTGCGACGGGGCCATCGGCCAGTTTGCGCTCAACCTGCGCCCGCTGCTCATGCAGCCGCCCGTGAAGGGCAAGGTGACCATGGGGCTGGACCCCGGCTACCGCATGGGCTGCAAGGTGGCCGTGGTGGACGCCACCGGCAAGGTGCTGGATACCGCCGTGGTATACCCCACCTACGGGCCTCGGCAGAAGGACGAGGCCATCGCCCTGTTATCCCGGCTGGTGCGCCGCCATAAGGTGGAGCATATCGCCATCGGCAACGGCACCGCCAGCAGGGAAACCGAGCAGATGGCGGTGGAGCTGATCCGCAGGGAGCGGGAGGCGGGGAACGCGCTGAGCTATATGATCGTATCCGAAGCGGGGGCTTCGGTGTATTCCGCCTCGGAGCTGGCGGCAAAGGAATTTCCGCAGTACGATGTGAACCTGCGCTCCGCCGTATCCATCGCCCGGCGGCTGCAGGACCCGCTGGCCGAGCTGGTAAAGATCGAGCCCAAGGCCATCGGGGTGGGGCAGTATCAGCACGATATGCCGCCCAAGCAGCTCGAAACCGCGCTGGACGCCGTGGTGGAGGACTGTGTGAACGCCGTAGGCGTGGATCTGAACACCGCCTCGCCCTCGCTGTTGCAGCGCGTTTCGGGCCTGAACGGGACCACGGCGCAGAATATCGTGGTCTACCGCGAGGAAAACGGCGCGTTCACCTCCCGGGCGCAGCTCAAAAAGGTGCCCAAGCTCGGGCCGAAGGCGTTTCAGCAGTGCGCGGGCTTCCTGCGGGTGCCCGAGAGCGCCAACGTGCTCGATAACACCGCCGTGCACCCCGAATCTTACGACGCCGCCAAGGGGCTGCTCACCCTTCTGGGGCACAGCCTTGCGGACGTAAAAGCGAACAAATTGGGAACGCTGGATCGGGAAGTGAAGGCCTACGGCGAAAAGAAAGCGGCCGAGGCCATCGGCGTGGGCGTGCCTACCCTGAAGGACGTGGTAGGGGAGCTGCAAAAGCCGGGCCGCGACCTGCGCGACAGCCTTCCGCAGCCGATCCTGCGCACAGACGTGATGGAGATGAAGGACCTGCAGCCCGGCATGGTGCTGCAGGGCACGGTGCGCAACGTGATCGATTTCGGCGCGTTCGTGGATATCGGCGTGCATCAGGACGGCCTCGTACATATCTCCGAGATCGCGGACCGCTTTATCCGTCACCCCTCCGAAGCCCTTTCGGTGGGCGACGTGGTGCGCGTTGTGGTGCTGGGCGTAGACGAAAAGAAAAAACGCATCAGCCTTTCCATCAAGCAGGCGAAGGCATGAGCGTTCTGATATGGCAATGAAAGCAAAAGGGGGAAGCGCTTTGGCGCAAACAAAATCAAAAGGCAAACTCGCGCAGGATTATCTGGTGATGATCCTCGGCACAGCGCTGATGAGCGCGGGGGTCTACTTTTTCAAGATTCCGAACGGCTTTTCCACCGGCGGCGTGAGCGGTCTTTCCACGCTGCTGGGCACGCTCACGCCCGTATCGGCGCCCACGTGGATCAGTATTTTCAACGTGGCGCTGCTCATCATCGGTTTTATTTTTCTCGGCAGGAGCACGGGCGTACGCACCGTGTTCTGCTCGCTGCTGTATTCGGGGATAACGCAGGCGCTGGAATTTCTGGTACCGCTGAAGGCGCCGCTCACCGATCAGCCGCTTCTGGAGCTCATCTACGCCATGCTGCTCACCTCCATCGGCTCCGCCATGATCTTCTTCCGGCAGGGCTCCTCGGGCGGCACGGATATCATCGCGCTGATCATCAAAAAGTACGCGCGCATCAACGTGGGCAAGGCGCTGCTGTGTACGGACGCATTGATCGCCGTGAGCTCCTTCTTCGTGTTCGGCGTGCGCACGGGCCTTTTTTCGCTGCTGGGCCTGTTCTCGAAGGCGTTTCTGGTGGACGGCATCATCGAAAGCCTCGATTCGTGCAAGTGCTTTATGATCGTCACCTCCAAGCCCGATGAGATCATCGATTTCATTCTGCACAGGCTCAACCATTCCGCCACGCTTTTGGAGGCGAAGGGCGCTTACAGCCACGATAACAAATACCTTGTTTACACGGTGTGCCGCCGCATCGAGGCCATCCGCCTGCAGCGCGAGATCAAGCAGGTGGACCCCGGCGCGTTCATCACCATCACCACCTCCAGCCAGATCATCGGCAGGGGCTTTCGTGAGGTGTGAGAAGCGAAAGCTTGTGCCCAACCGATGCTTGACAAATCCCTTTTTTGCGTTATGATGAAGGGGAACGGCAGCCGTTTTCCGAACCGGGAACGGCGCGGATCGGGAGGGCAGTATGGAGAGGTTCGTACAAACTGTGGAATCGGTCAACAGCGCGGTGAATGCCTTCGCGTGGGGGCCGGTGATGCTGGTGCTGCTCGTGGGTACCGGTATTTATCTGAGCATTCGCACCCGTTTCGTTCAGGTACGTAAATTCGGCTATATCATGAAGCATACCGTCGGCTCGCTTTTTACGAAACAAAGGCAGGCCGGCGGTAAAAATTTAAGTCCGTTTCAGGCCGTGAGCACCGCTCTGGCCGGCACGGTTGGCACCGGCAATATTGCCGGGGTTACGGGCGCGCTCTTTGCGGGCGGCCCCGGGGCCGTATTCTGGATGTGGGTATCGGCGTTCTTCGGCATGTGCACCAAATACGCTGAAATCGCGCTGGCCATGAAGCACCGGCAAACCGATGCCAAGGGCGAATACCACGGCGGCCCCATGTATTATATCCTCGGCGGGCTCGGCAGGGGCTGGAAGTGGCTTGCGGTTACCTTCGCGCTGCTGGGCGGCCTTGCCAGCTTCGGCATCGGCAACATTGCGCAAAGCAGCGAGATCGCCGGCGCGGTGCACGGGCTGGTTGGGCTCAAGCCCTGGATCACGGGCGTAATCCTTGCCGCGGTGGTGGCCGTTGTGGTGCTGGGCGGCGTGAAGCGGATCGGCGCCGTTACCTCGTATCTCGTGCCCTTTATGGGGCTGCTCTATATCCTTGTGGGCTTTATTCTGATCTGCTTCCGTCTGCCTGCCGTGCCGGGCGCGTTCGCCGAGATCTTCAAGGGCGCGTTTTCGCTGAAGGCCGTGGGCGGCGGCGCTTTCGGCTGCGTTATGATGCAGGCCATGCGGCAGGGGGTTGCCCGGGGCGTGTTTTCCAACGAGGCAGGCCTCGGCAGCGCGCCCATCGCCCATGCGGCCTCCAATGCCGAAGAGCCGGTGCAGCAGGCCATGTGGGGCGTGTTTGAGGTGTTTATCGATACCGTGGTCATCTGCACCATCACAGCGCTGGCGGTGATCCTCTCCGGTATTCTGCACACCGCCGGGGGCATGGAAGCCTTCGCCTCCAAGGGGGCGGCCGCGGCCGGGGCGTTCAACGCCATTCTGCCCGGGCAGCTGGGCGGCAAGCTGATCGAGATCAGCCTGATCTTTTTCGCCCTTTCCACCATATTGGGCTGGTGCTATTACGGGGAGGCCTGTTTCGGCTTTCTCAGCCGCAACAACGCCGCCGTGCGTATGATCTATAAAATCGCGTTCATTCTCGTGTGTATCGTAGGCGCCGCGGGCAGCGGCACGCTGATGTGGGATATTGCCGATACGCTCAACGGCCTGATGGCGCTGCCCAACCTGATCGCCCTCATCCCCATGGCCGGTGCCGTGGCAAAAATGACCGACCTGTATTTCGGCAAGGAGAGAGGATTGGGAAGTAAGTAAAATGCAGTTTGTCGCGCCGGAGGCGCGAAGTAACTTTGGTAGCGCGGCTGACCACAGCCGCTATCGGCACAAGGCGTGGGTATAGGAGCGTATGCGAACTATACCCCGGCGCAGGGACGAAAAAAACCAACCTTTTTCAAAAGTTTTACCTTTCGTTGCACAGAGCCGGGGTATCCGTCGGCAAACCGCCGTATACCCGCGTCTCTGCACAATAGCGGCTGTGGTCAGCCGCGCTACGAGATATTGTTCTGCCCGACAAACTGAAATCTGAAATGAAATCTTCAATAAGAAAACCGCCCGACGGAATCCGTCGGGCGGTTGGCGTTTATCAGTGATCAGTCGCCGACCGTAAAGAGGTAATAATCGGTGGTGGTGTTGGAAACGATCATATCGATGCTGCCTTCCATGAATACGATCTCGTCGCCCTGCTTCAGGCCGGTCATGGCAAGGAACGCGTTCAGAATGCCGGAATCGATGCCGAGCTCGGAAATGGGCATACCTGCCTTCAGATTGATGTGCTGATCGATATCGTATTTCGTAACGTATCTGGAGCCCAGGGGCGTGTATTTCGCGCCCACGCCGGTGCCTTCCACAAGGAAGTAATAGGTGATCGTGCAGTTGCTCACCACGTCGGTGCACTGCATTTCAAGATCGAAGCCCTCTTCGCTTTCATTTTGGGTGAAGAGGCCGGGGTATTCGCGGATATCCACGCCGGTGGCGTGCATCAGGGCGGTATCGGCGGTGCTGTTCTTTATCTTGGAGTATTTCTCTTCCTTCAGCACCACGGTGATCTTGTAAACGTTGCCGGTCATGCCGTTGCCGAGGGCCTTGAAAGCAGTCAGATCTGCGCTTCTGTGCCCGCCTGAAACTTCCAGATCGACCTTATCCGGAACCTCGCTCATAAAGTCTACGCTGTTCACTTCCTGGATGTTGATGCTCTTCACGTCGTCCTTCGTAAGGTTGCTTACGGTATTGCTCTCGGGCAGCGGATAGAACAGATAGAGGGATTGGGCGTTCCATTTGTAATTGGTATAGGTGGATTCCTTCTGGTTCAGCTCCTCGGTGAACTGCTTGAGGATCTCTTCCTCGGAAAGGTTCTCGCCCGCAAGGCGCATCAGCGTTTTCGCCGCATCGGGAATGTGGATGTTATACATCTCGTTGCCCTTGGCGTCCTTTTTGATCGAGCCTGAGGAATCGGTCTTGGTGAGGTTGGCGAACCGGATGATCGGCGTGGCCTGCATGTTGATGGCGTTCACCAGCGAGTTGAACGACGGGGTGATGGTCTTCTTGCAGCGGGAGCATACGATATCGTTGTTGATGGGGTCTGCCGCAGTGCTGGGGGAGTGGCCGAGCGCGGCCTTCGCCACCTTCAGCTCCTTCAGCGTATCGCCGTTTTTGCCGCACAGCGGGCACTCATACCAATCGTAACCGGCGGTGGTGCAATCGGGGGCAACGCTCTTGGAGGCGATCTTTTTCTTGCCGGCATGGTTCAGCTTGGCTAACGTAGTGATCCGCTTGCCCGCGCACTTGGTGCATTCCACGTAGAAGGTGGCGTCCTTGGTGCAGGTGGGCTCGGTAAGGCCGCCGGCCTTTGTGGGGATGCGCTTGGTGGTGTAGGTGCAGTTCTCTTTTTTTGTTTGGCCGCATTCCTTGCAAACGAGGTTGTGGTAGCCGATGTTGGAGCCGGTGACCTTTTCTACGGTCCAGGTGTGCTCGTGCATGGCGGGCTTCAGCGTTTCCAGGCCGATGGCGGCGCGCAATATCGCGCGGGCGTCCGCCGTTGTTACCTCTCCGTAGGGTTCTACTACGTCGGCGGCTTTATATTCGGCGGAATCCTTGGCGTATTTCTCAAGCCCGATGGCTTGCCGCAGCGCAAGGCGGGCGTCGGCGGTGTTTACGCCGTTTTTACCGTCCACGTCGCCGATCTCGTTGGCGAAAGAGGCCAATGGCAGGGTAAGCGCCATGGCGACGCAAAGAAGGATAGAAAGTATGGATTTGAATTTTTTTTGCATAAAAGAACCTTCCTTTCCGTAGAACGAATTGCAAAAAAATATACAAAATCATTATAGCGTATTTTAGATGAAAAGGCAAGCGTATTATAAATAAAAATCCCGTCCGTTTTTTTGTAAAAACTGACGGGAGCGGATATGATTGTTATTTTTCAAAACCGGCGGCTGCAGCGATTTTTCATTTTTCGGATCCCGCGCGCAGCAGCGTCATCGGTTCGCCCGAGAAGGGGAATACCGCGTCCCCCATCTGCCTTGCGAAGGCGTCGTCGTGCGTGATCAGAAATACGGTTTTGCCCCGGGTCTCGTCGAACAAAAGCTGTTTTACCCGGTTTTCCGTGTCCCTGTCAAGCTCTCTGAGCGGCTCGTCCATATAAAAGACGTCGCCGCCGTAGGCCAGCGCCCTTGCAATGGAAAGCCTGCGCTTCATGCCGCCCGAAAGCGCGGCGGCAGGCTTGTCCTTCGCGTCCGCAAGCCCCACTTGATCCAGAAAATGCAGGGCCTTATCCCTGTCCGGCGCAACGCAGAGGACGTTATCGAGCGCGCTCAGGTGGGGGATGAGGCGGTTCTCCTGAAAAATAAAGGCGGGGCGAAGCCCTTCGGTCCCGGTCACGGTCCCCGCGTCCGGCGCTTCCAGCCCGGCGATCACGCGCAGAAGGGTGGTCTTTCCCACGCCCGAGGCGCCCGTGAATACGGCGCAGGCTCCTTTTTTGAAAGAGAGCGAGAGGTTCTCGAATACGGTTTTATCGCCGTATTTTTTCGTAAGCCCTTTTACCTCGATCATACGGTATGCCTCCTTTGCGAAAGGCGGAGCGCACCCTTGAGCAGCGCCTCCAGCAGCACGCTGAGGCCGATCACGGCCAGCGTCCACGCGAACAGCTCGGGCGTTTCCAAATAGATCTTTGCGTTGTAGATCCCCGCGCCGATGGAGCCCTTCGGGGTGCAGATCACCTCGGCGGCGATGCCCGCCTTCCACGCAAAGCCCATGGCGGTGGTGGCAGCCGCGGTAAAATAGGGCCGCAGCGCGGGCAGATAAATATATTTGATCCTGTTTTTGCGCGGCATCCGAAAGGCCTTCGCCATTTCCAGCAGCTTCGGGTCGGGGGCGGAAAAGCCCTCGGTCAGGTTGGCCCACACCACGGGCAGCGAAATGAGCGCGCCGGTGAAGGCGGGCACCTTGCCCGCGCCCATCACCACCAGCGCCAGAATGATAAAGGACGCCACCGGCGTGGCCTTTACGGTATGCAGCGCGGGGCCGAAGAAGGCCCGCAGCACGCGGCTTTGCGCGGTGGCCAGCGCCAGAACGGCGCCGCCGAGCAGCCCCATCGCCCAGCCCGCCAGCACCCGCAGCATCGATTTGCTGCAGGAAACGTAAAAGCTCTTTTGCGTGAGCAGCGCCCCGAAGGCCTTCGCCACGGCGAGGGGAGAGGGGAAAACCAAAGAAACGCCCGCCGCCTTTGCGGCGGCAGACGCGGCAGTCCACAGAGCGATCCATACGGCGGCCACCGCCAGCGCGACGGCCGCTTTTTTCAGAGCTCCCTTATTTTTCATCCGATGTCGTCATATAGTAGAAGTCGTCCCCCGGCAGGGCGCCGCCCACGCTCTGGGGATTGGCCTCGGCCAGCACGGCAAGATACGCCGAAACGTTGGTCTTCATATCCTGCCCCGCCATAAAGGTGATGTTGCAGTGGGGCAGCGCGGCCTTGGCCACGGCTGCGGCGGCGATCTCAAACTTTTCGATCAGCCCGGCGGCCTCCTCCACGTTGGCGTTCACGTAGCTGATGCTCTCTTCGTAATCCTGCAAAAAAGCGGCTACGGCGTCGGGGTGCGCCTCGGCGAAGTCGGCGCGCACGGCGATGCAGCCCATGGTGAGCAGGCCGTTGCCGAGGGCTTCCCATTCCTTCGTAAGGTCAAGTACGGTTTCAAAGCCCGCGTCGGCGCCCTTCATCTGGGTCACAAAGGGCTCGGGCAGCAGCACGGTATCAAATTCCCCGGCCTTGGCGCGGGTGAGCACCTCGGCGTGCTCGGCGGCAAACTCGATCTCGGCGTTCGTCACGTTATGGGCGCTGAGCAGGTAATTCAGCACGTATTCGGTGGTGGTTCCCTGCCCGGCGGAGAGGATCTTCTTTCCCGCAAGGTCTTCCACGGTCTTCACTTTCTCATCGGTGCTCATGATATAAAGCACGCCCAGCGTGTTCACGGCCAGCATTTTTACCTTGCCCTCGGTTTTCGCGTAGAGCACGGCGGCCATGTTGGCGGGCACGGCGGCGATATCGAGCTCGCCGTTCATGAGCCCGGCCTGGATCTGGTCCACGGCCCCGGCCAGCGTAAGGGTATAGTCGTTCAGCGCTTTGCCGTCGGCATTCTGCTGCAGCAGGTAAGCGGCGCCCATGCCCGTGGGGCCCTTGAGCAGGCCGAGCTTGACGGCGGCCTTTTCGGCGGGGGCTTCGGGCTCGGTTTCGGAAACGGGCTCGGCGGCGGTGGTATCGGGCGCGGCTTCGGTGGTGGGTTCGGCAGGCTTCGCGCAGGCGGCGAAGGCAAGGGTGAGCGCCAGCAGCAGGGCCAGCGCGGCAATCAGTTTTTTCATGGTTCTACCTTCTTTTTTATTATTTTCATAAAGATTATAAGCGATTTCGGGGCTTTGTCAAGCCAAAGAAACGCGAAAAAAGAGAAAAAAATTCATTTTTATATTGTATTCACAAAAAAATATAAGTATAATATATTGGATTTATCAGAAACGTTTTCATGAGGTGATATAAATGATCAAAGTAGTCAAATTCGGCGGCTCCTCACTGGCGGACGCCGGTCAGTTCAGAAAGGTGGCCGATATCGTGCGCGGCGACGCTTCCCGCAGGTACGTGGTGGCCTCCGCCCCCGGCAAACGGGACCCGCACGACGAAAAGGTGACGGACCTGCTGCTGCAGTGCTATTACCTTGCGAAGGATAAAAAGGATATCGACGCCATCTTCGAGCGCATCTGCGACCGCTACCGCGATATTATCGTCGGGCTGGGCATGGATTTCTCGCTGGAAGAGGATTTCGCCAATATCAAAACCTCCGTGCTGCATCACGCCGGGCGGCATTATGTGGCCAGCCGCGGCGAATACCTCAATTCCAAGATCCTCGCGGCCTACCTCGGCTTCGCGTTCATCGACGCCGAGGACTGCGTCTTCTTCGACGAAAAGGACCGCTTCATCCCCGACCGTACCGACGCGGCGGTGAAAAACCTGCTGAGTATGCACGAATACGCCGTGATCCCCGGCTTCTACGGTGTGAATACCGACGGCAGCATACGCACCTTCTCCCGCGGCGGCTCCGATATCACCGGCTCCATCGTGGCGGCGGCCGCGGGCGCGGAGATCTACGAGAACTGGACGGACGTTTCGGGCATGCTGATGTGCGACCCGCGCATCGTTGAAAACCCGCTGCCCATTCCCGAGATCACCTACCGCGAGCTGCGCGAGCTCTCTTATATGGGCGCCACCGTGCTGCACGAGGACGCCATCTTCCCGGTGCGCAAGGCGGGCATCCCCATCAATATCCGCAACACCAACGCCCCCGGCGACCCGGGCACCATGATCGTGCCCAAGGCCACCACCAACGTGGTGGATACCGTGATCACCGGCATCGCGGGCAAAAAGGGCATCACCGCCATCCACGTGGAAAAGGATATGATGAACTCCGAGGTGGGCTTCGGCCGCAAGGTGCTCGAGGTGCTCGAAAACCACAACGTTTCGTTTGAGCATCTGCCCAGCGGCATCGATACCATGAGCGTGCTGGTGGCCTCCAAGGCGGTAGAGGAGTGCAAGGGCGCCATCACCGCCGAGATCGTAAAGGCCGTGAACCCCGATTCCATCACGCTGGTGGAAAACCTCGCCCTCATCGCCGTGGTGGGCCGCGGCATGGTGAATACCGAGGGCACCGCCGCCCGCGTGTTTGCCGCGCTGGCGGGCGAAAAGGTGAATATCCGCATGATCGACCAGGGCTCCAGCGAGATCAACATCATCGTGGCCGTGGAAGAGAAGAACTACGAGAAGACCATCAACACGATCTACCGTGAATTTGTGAAATAAATTATGGAAGTAAAAATCAAAAAGCTCGATCCCCGCGCAAAGCTCCCGCAATACGGCTCCGTTTCCGCCGCGGGGGCGGATCTTTACGCCCTGCTGGAACATAGCGTTATTCTTGCCCCGGGCGAAACGGCGCTGCTGCCCACGGGGCTCAGTGCCGAGATCCCCGAGGGGTACGTGGGCCTGATCTTCGCCCGCTCCTCCATGGGCATCAAGCGCGGGCTGGCCCCCGCCAACAAGGTGGGCGTGATCGACGCCGATTACCGCGGCGAGATCAAGGTGGGCCTGTATAACCATTCCGGCGAAGTGCAAACCGTGGAGCCCTTCGAGCGGGTGGCGCAGCTTATGATCGTGCCCTTCCTGCGGGCGGAATTTATCGAAAGCGAATCCTTGAGCGATACCAAACGGGGCGAAGGCGGCTTCGGCTCCACCGGGAGAAAATAAACCATGCGAAACAAACTGCAAAAATCAAACGCGGGCGCGGAGTTCACCGTAAAGCTGCTGAGTATCCTCTGTCCGCTGGTGTATTTCGCCAGCTACCTCACCCGCAAGGATTATTCCATCGTGATGCAGGCCATCATCGAAAACGAGGGGCTGCTCAAGGCGCAGGTGGGGCAGGTGGAATCCCTCGCCGTGATCTCCTACGGCGTAGGGCAGATCGTGAGCGGTATTTTGGGCGACCGCTTCAAGCCCCAGCGGCTCATCATGGGCGGCCTCGCCGTTACCGCCGTATGCAACGTGCTTATGCCCTTCACCCCCGCACTCTGGCGGGTGGTGGTGTGGTTCGTAAACGGCTTTGCCCAGAGCATGCTCTGGCCGCCGCTGGTGCGCATCATGGCCGCCGTGATGAACGAAAAACAGTATAATACCGTATCCGCCAACACCAACGTGGCGGGGCTTTCGGGCACCATATTCATCTACCTCAGCTCCTCGCTGCTCTGGCTGCGCTTCTTCAATTCGTGGAAGCTCACCTTCTTCACCTCCGCCGCGCTGGCCGCCGTGATCCTCGTGCTGTGGATCGCGGGCTTCCGCCGCCTGAAGGACGTGGAGGCGCTGCGTTTTGAACGCAAAAAGCGTTCGGTGGATGCGGCTGCCGCCGCAAATGAAGACGGCGCAAAGGGCAAGCTGACGCCGAAGCTGCTGTTGGGCTCCGGGTTCCTTCTGATCGCCGTTGGCATCATCGCCCAGGGCGCGCTCAGGGACGGCATCACCGACTGGGTGCCCACCTTCATCAGCAACACCTTCAGCCAATCCAGCGATAAGGCGATCCTCAAAAGCGTGGTGCTGCCGGTCATCGGCGTGATCAGCATGAAGATCGTGGGCATTGCAGCCAACAAGTGGGTCAAAAACGAGGTGACCGGCGCGGGCGTCACTTTTATCGGCTCCACCGCGCTGTGCCTGCTTTTATTCCTGTTCTATTCCAAAAACGAATACGTCACTCTCGGCGTTTCCGCCCTCATCGTGGGCACGATGCACGCCATCAACTTCTTTTTGATCTGCGT
>CAMVBR010000017.1 GCA_947165755.1 uncultured Clostridia bacterium | reverse complement strand
TCAACGAGCAAGAACTTGGCTATTTGGGCAAGGGATATCGCGGAACGGTACGATCCGGACGCCATTCGCTATTTTTTCATTGCGAACGGCCCGGAAAAGCGTGACGCGGATTTCTCTGCCCGGGAATTCAGAACACAGGTCAATTCGGAACTTGTGGGCGCGTGGGGTAATTTTGTTAACCGGACGCTTGCTTTCACTGTGAAGTACTTTGACCGGGAGCTGCCGCACGCTGATATTCCTGAAGCGTTGCGTTGTGAGATTCGATCCCTCTATGATTCCGTCGGCGAGAAGATCGAACGCGGCACGCTGAAGGACGCGATCGACGAAATCTTTGAGACCGTGCGTCGGGCGAACAAGTATTACGATACGGAGCAACCGTGGAAAACACGAAATGATGATCCGGGGAAATGCAGGGAAACGATCGGCGTTTGCGCATATTTGATACTGAACCTTGCCATCCTTCTTCAGCCGTTTCTGCCGTTCTCTTCCGAAAAACTGCTCCGTTGGCTCGGCGCATCCCATGAATGGAAGGAACAGTTCCCGACTGTGAATAACGTTCCAACAGACTACGGGATCCTGTTCCATACTGTTGAATAATCATTGCCGCCCGGTATGCTTTTTGCGGTATACCGGGCGGTAATTTCATAGGATATCGAGATACCGACAGCAGCTTTGTTATTCTATTACTTATCCGAATATAATTCCTCCGGCTCCACATCAAGAGTTTGGCATATCTTAATCACCGTATCAAATGACGCGCCGCCGATATCCCTTGACAACAACGTCATCAGCGTACTGTAAGGAATGTCAGCTTCCACAGAAAACTGTCTTAAGCTTGGGTATTTATCCAAAATCAGGTTGCGAAGACGTTGTTCCCGGCTCATTTTGATTCCTCAACAACGATGATTTTTATACCTTTATCTTCCATTGCCGTGATCTGTTCTTCCGCGCAATCCCAATCGGTGATTATTGTATCAAAGGAATCGACGTCGCAGACTTTTATAAAAGAGTTTACGCCGATTTTTGTGCCTGGCATTAAAAGACAGCGTTTGCGGCTGTTACCGATCACCGTTCTCTGAAATGCAGCCGTTTCATCCGTGCCGTTGGAAAGCCCGAAATCCGCGGTAAGCCCCGAACCCGTGATAAAACAGACGTCAAAATGCAGACGGCTTACAAATTCGTTGGCAAGCGAGTCAACCAAAGAACCGCTTTGACGCATTTTACCGCCCGCAATGTAAACGTCGATGTTTTCAAAATCTCTCAGCTCTTTTGCGGCGTCAACCGAATTGACCGCAACGGTAAAATGAAATTCCCGGGGCAGCAGCGAAATCATAATATGACCGAACGAACCGCTTGTAAGATACACCGTATCATTTTCTTTTATCATATTGACCGCCACACGGGATATTTCCCTGTAATTGTCATAAACGGTCATGTTTTCAAAGTCACGGTTTGCAGGCGGTCTTACGCCGACCTGACGGGGAACGATTGCGCCGCCGTGCGTTCTTTGGCAGATTCCTTTTCCCTCAAGCATGCGCAGGTCTCTGCGTGCGGATTCCTCGGATATTCCGTATTTATCGACAATTTCGGAAATTGTAATTTTGCCGTTGGTTTTAATTATATCAGATATTTCCTGATGGCGTTCTTCCATAAACATAAGATTTCCTCCCGATTTATATCGCTGTAAATCGAATTTGACGTATTTATAATACAACACAATCGGCAATAAATCAATATATTCGGTAATCGGATTTTCGTATATTTTTCAATAAAAATCAGCGGCAGGATTTCTCCCACCGCCTTATCGATTTTACGTAAATCAGTTCTTTGAAAATGATTTCTTTCGCACAATTCCGGTAGTATTTATCAATCTGACCCATTATAGATCTTTTTCTATCCGACTGACTTTTCATTATTCCAAAGTTTTTTGTACTCGGCTATAAAGAATAAAGGTAAATCGTTATTTTTAACTATCCCGTCGTAGGTTCTCGGTTCTTCGGTGTATAATGCGGCGGCGTCATTCCATTGCCTTATTCTGCTGTGAGCGGTGTTGACATATCATCACACACTTTTGAAAGGACCTCATAATCGTGAAAAAAACCTGCCCCGGTTTCCAGTGCCGTGACAGGTTTTTTACAGAGTCATTCGTATGAAACGGGTAAATTCGATTCACTTATGGATCTCTCCGTAGCAGCGGACGTCGCCGTTTTCGCCCAAAAGCGCCAGAACGCCGCCGTCACGCGCGGTGAAATACATTGCCGCATTACAAATATCCCGGATCCGTTCGCGTGAAAGAACGTTATGGCTATATTCACCGGTTGTGAATACGCAGATCTTCGGCATGAGCGTTTGCAAAAACGCCGGGGTGCTTGAGCCCTCACAGCCGTGGTGCCCGACCTTCAAAAGATCCACCTTGCCGATCTGCGGCGCCAGGCGGGTTTCGTCGCCGGTAAGGTCGTCCATATCGCCGGCAAGAAACACGCGTGTGCCGTTTGTTTCCACCAGCACGCCGAGGGACTGGTCGTTTTCTCCTACCTTTTCAGTCGGAACCGGGTCATCGGTGTTAAACAGCGTGATTTTGCACTTGCCAAGCATGAACGGCGTACCGTCGGGCTCGCTGATGATCGGCACGTTTCTGGCTTTCAGCGCGGCAACTGTTTGATCGTAGACCTCCTGGTTGTCCCATTCGCCGGTTTCCTGCGCATTGATCACGCTGCTGTCGTACACCTTCAGATAAGCACGGCCGACGGATACGTCGGGGTCCGCAAGGATCGTGTCAAAACCGCCGAGATGGTCGGAGTGCGCATGGGTACCGACGATAAAATCGAGATGCACCTTACCTTCCGCATCGGCAGCGTGTGCTTTGAGGTAGGCCAGCACGCTATCCTCAAAACCGGGCAGATCCAGCCCGGGAAGGCCGCGCGGATTGTCGGTGTCCTCGCCGGCGTCCACCATGGCGAAATGCCCGTCGCTTTCCAGCAGGATCGCATCGGAATTATCGGTATTCAGAAAATGGATGCGGTCGGCGGAAAACGACAGGTCCGCATCCTTGACCGACGCAACGTCGGGTGTTGATGCAGGCTTTCCCGGGTGCTTGGACGTGCAGGCGCACAGACCGGTCAGCATGGTGCAGAACGCCAGAAATGACGCCCATATACGTTGAAAGAAACGTGCCATATATTTCTCCTTTCATCCGCGGTTGTTTTTTTCCGCGGTCTGCTTTCGCTCGCGCAGCTTTGCGCGGCAGCGGCGCATAAGGGCGGAACCGAGCAGCCATATAAGCTCGATCACACCGGAAAGCGCGAGGGAGCATAGGAACACCAGCGGAACGATCGCAAAATAATACGGTAGCCGATCCTGCATTGTCGGCACTCTCTGTTTTAACATGGGGTAAAACAGAGAGTCGAAAATATATGAGGTCAGGTAGATACCCAAGGTGAGGTCGCTCACCGCGGCCACCGCCGCGCGGTAAAGGGCAGGGCGGCGGGCGCCGTCCTTATGCACCAGGAGCATAAACACAAGTACGGCGCAAACCACGTTGAATAGGGAACCCCAGTCGTTCCAGTTGCCCCAAATAAAATTGCCGCCGCGGGAGCGCCAGTAGTTATACAAGCCGTTGAACAGCAGGGCGGCGAGGGTGAAGAGTTTACCGGAAACGGCAGGCAAACGCACGCCGTATTCGCCGATGTAAGCGCCCAGATAATAATACGTGAGCGGGTAAACGCCGCGCCACCATTGGGGAATGAGCTGCTGGTAAGCGGCGGAGGATGAGGGCATACTCCACCATGCGGCGTTCGTGACCTCGTAAACGTTGAGCACCGACGGAAGCGCCGTTAAGAACAAAAGCGTACCCAGCAGCGCCTTTTTTGCACCGCGCCCCGGCAGCCCGTGATACAGGATATTCAGGAAGGGAATGAGCAGAAACAGGCCGATATACATCTCAATATACCAGCCGTAGGGCGCGCCGGTGTAATTCAGAACGCTCAGCGCAGCCTTGAGGGGCTCGCCGGTTTTCAGGTGGATGAGCTTATAAAGAATGCAGGCGACGGAGGCCAGGATGTATACCGCAAGGGTTTTTGCGCCTTTCGCGTAATAGCTTTTTTCCAGCTTTTTGTTGCGCATCAGGTAGCCGGTGAGCAGCAAAAACAGCGGTACGCATACCATAAAGGAGGAGCGCATGAGCACCATGATAAACATAGCTGCGCCTTCTACCGGCTCGCTGTAAAAGCCGTTGTTCAGAAAAAAGTGCACCGAGAGCACCGCAAAGCAAGCCGCGATCCGTACCAGGTCCGGCCCCAACTTTCGCTGCGGTTTAAGCTGTTGCATGAGATCAGATCCTTAAATCCAAAGTGTTGATGTTAAAATGAATTCACGCCCAATCAAAGGTTGTTGTTTTCCCGTCGATCTCCCATAGGGTAGGCGTAACGGCCTCGATCCAGTTGATCGGTTTGATCGTATGCGGCGTTTGCGCCGTATGGTATGCCTTTGCGATCTCTTCCTTTTGCGCATCTGTTACCTCGTCAAGAGATACGAACAGGGCGGTGCCGCTGGAAGCCAGCAGCTCCAGCCATTGCCGGTTTTTCTCCCACGGAATAAACCCCTTCGGCATGCCGACGCAATCCGCGTCCACAAGGTAAAACGCGCCGTTCTGCGCCAACCGGAAAGCGAGCGTGTTCACGCCCATCTTTACTGTGCGGTTCCAGTCTTTTCCGCTGGTATCGTCGCCCGTGCGGTTGATCTCCACCAGTCCGGCGCAAAGGTGCGAAACCGTATTGCAGCCGATAATCAGCATTCCGTCGGCGGCTTCGCGGATCAGGCGGTAAAGGTCAAGAACGATTTCCGCGTTCGTTTTTGTTTGATCGCAAAAATGCCAGCCTTCCGATTTCGGTACGACATCTGCTAAATCCTTACCCCAGTTGCCGAACAGATCGAAGGTGGTAAAGTCGTGCTTGATGAGCTCATACCCCCAATCCCGGATCCGTGTAATATCCTCTTTGATTAATGCCTGTACCGCCGGCTGGGTTGGGTCAAGGTATTCCCGTTTGCCGTTGCGTAAGATTTTAAGATCATCGTTCACGGCAGGATCGTTTGTGTTCAGCGGACGGATCCATATACCGGGGCGTAGGCCTCTGCTTTTGATCTCATCACAAATGGCGCGCATATCGCCGAATTTACCGTTTGGCAGCCACGGCCCGGCCATGGAACCCTGCTCCCAGCCGTCGTCGATCACCATAAAAGGAGCGTTTGCGATCCCCTTTGCACATTCGGCGTTTATCTTGGCAGCGGAACATACGGTTTCATAAGAATTATGGCCGTAGGCGTTGTACCAGTCGTTGCCGCCGTAAACAGGGGATTTCGGCAAAATAGGGGCAGGGCAGAGGGCTTTGCAAAAATCGCAGAGGGCTGAAAAAGCGTCTGTTTTCTCATAAGCCTTATAAATAAAGGTGCAGAGCGGCAGTTCACGGCCGTTGAGCGCGGTTCCCATGCCGCCGTTTCTGCAATCCGCCAGCGCGGTGATCCCGTTTTCGGCCACGCGAAAGCTGATAAACGCGGAAGGCTGCGTTTTTACGCCGAAGCAAAAGCAGTTGTCTTTGTCGGTAAGCATAAAATACCAAGGCATTACACGGTCGCTATTGCTGACAGTGGTAAATCCCAGCTCGCCGTAGCTGCGTTCCCATGCGTCGCCGAGCGCGAGAAGAGACGGTTCGATTGCTGTTTTCCATTGAAATTCCACAAAGCAGGGCTTGCTCCGATTCGCCGTAAGATAAACCCGCATATCGTTTTTATGGACCTCGGTACGCACCTGGGCGTCGTTGAGCTCCGTTTCGCAGCGCACGAAGAACGTTGGGTGAAACATATCAAAATTGTGCAGCATAGCATCGCTTCCTTTCGGGCTTATTATAACTTGCGGCGGAATAATTTTCAAGGATTCGATTGCAATATACGAAAATAATGATATAATATTGCTATCCGTTTATTGAGGAGGAAAGAAAACATGCGTATACCCGAAGCGGTGCTGCAATATGCGGAGAAATTGGAACGCGCTGTGAATCAAAAATACCCGGCGTTGGGGAAGCTTGCGAAGCAGTGCTACCTGAATACCATTGAAACCACGGTAAAACAGTGTGAAAACGGCGATTGGTTCGTGATCACCGGCGATATCCCTGCCCTGTGGCTGCGAGACAGCGCCGCGCAGCTCAGGCCTTACATGCCCTTGTGCGCCGAAAGCGAGGAGCTGCGCGAGATCATCAAGGGCGTGATCCGCCGTCACGCGTTTTATATCGGGATCGATCCCTACGCCAACGCCTTTAATGAGGGCCCCACCGGCGGTGAGCACACCGCCGACGAAACGGATTTTTATTCCGATTATATCTGGGAGCGCAAGTATGAGACCGATTCTCTGTGCGCCTCGGTGTATCTGCTGGCGGACTATTACGACGCATCCGCGGACAACGGCGTGTTCACCGAGGAAGTGCACGCTATGCTGCGGCGTATTCTTGATACGCTTATTACAGAGCAGAATCACGCCGAAAGATCCGCCTATTTCTTCCGCCGTACGGATTGCCCCGAAACGGATACCATGCCGCTGGACGGGAAAGGGAACCCCACCGGGTATACGGGTATGACGTGGTCCGGGTTCCGCCCGTCGGACGACCGCTGTTACTATAACTACCTGATCCCCGCCAATATGATGTGCGCCGTTGCCGCAAAACGCGCCGCCGCTTTATTGGAAAAGGGCTGGAATGACGCCGAATACGCCGCAAAAGCGCGGCGGCTGGCGCAGGACGTGGACGACGGCATTCAGGCCTACGGCGTGGTGCCGCACCGCACCTTCGGTAAAATTTACGCCTATGAAACGGACGGCCTCGGGCATTATATTCTGATGGACGACGCAAATTCGCCGAGCCTGCTCTCTATGCCATACCTCGGTTATTGCGATAAAACGGACGAGCTTTATCAGAACACCCGCCGGTTCATTCTTTCACAAGAAAATCCGTTTTATTTTTCCGGCACGGCGGCCCACGGCATCGGCAGCCCGCACACGGGAGCGGATAAGATCTGGCATATTTCTCTTACGATGCAGATTTTGACCTCTATTGACCCCGCCGAGATCGAAGATTGCCTTGCAATGCTCAGCCGCACGCATGCGGATACGTTCTTTATGCACGAATCCTTCAATAAAGACGACCCTGCGGATTATACGAGATCGTGGTTTGCCTGGGCGAATTCACTTTTCGCGCAGATGCTGATACAGCAGTTTATGAAAGACGAATAAAAAAAGGAGTTTATTTTATGGTAAAACAAACAGTACATGAACATCGCGATCAGATGCGCGGCGGCAAGGGCAGCGCGGAGATGTACCACATCATTGAAAAAGACGCCGATTCCGAAACCGTGCGCCTTTTCTCCAAAATCGTGCTGAACCCCTCGTCCTCCATCGGCAAGCATCAGCACGTAGGGGAGACCGAGCCTTTTTATATCCTCTCCGGCGAGGGGCTGTTCACCGTGAATGATGAACCCGGCGAACGCGTCCACCCCGGGGATATCTGCATGATGAACCCCGGCGATTACCACACCATTGAGAACCTCTCCGATACCGAGGAGCTCAGTATGATGGCGCTGATCTATAAAAAGGACTGAATCGCATAAAAAATGAAAGCCGTTGAGGGAAATGCTCTCAGCGGTTTTTTATTACTGTTATAAATGGACGGGAAGGGACAAAAAGATGGTAAAAACTCCTTTTGGTTGCTGATCGTGAGATTGATAGAAACGGTATATGAGGATTTGCATAGGGTAATACTCCTTCCTTGAAATGAAAAAAGCCCTGCCTCAGGACGAAAGCAGGGCGGTGAAGAGAACGGTTGTTTTGGCGTGAGAGTGTCGGGGTGTCGGTGAGGTGTCCGCAACGTTTATTTTTGCGTCGGAGAATGAGCAAGACTTTGTTGGCGAAAAGACAAAAGGGTAAATATTGTATGCGTCATGGCACTCGTACGGCACCGGAACGCACATATTTGCGGAGCACAGAAATCCTAAGAAAACCTTGCTGAAAAAGGAAAACCACCGGAAAATTTCCCAGTGGTTTTCATGGTCGGAGTGACGGGATTTGAAGCCGCTTTTTGTGTTAACATTGTGTATGTTGCACAATGTTTTTGGGTGATGATTTTATGTTAGATGTGCATATTGCCTATGATGTTCAAGGTGCTCAGGTGACGTAGAGGTGTCGTAGGCAATCCGCATAAACGTTATTTTTCCGATAAAGCTTATGCGGATTTTACCTGTCAGAAGGTGCCGGACTTAAGCTTTATCAAGGGTCAAGTTTGTTTGCATTCATGCGCCGCCGTGCAACGTGGAAGTTTAAATCGAGAGTTATCATCACATTTCTATTAACAATAAAATATTACTCTTAAAATAACGGTCTTTACCTTTCATGTATTTCTATTGTTATAATTATCACTTACCTAGCGCCTTTGCAAGATCATCCCTTTTTTCCTTCACCTCTGACATTGGCCCTGTGGTAATGATACGTGTAGAATCAAATACAGCATAGGAGAGCATAGATATAGCAAAAGATATGTTGAAATCTTTATCAAATCCCTCTGCCTTGCTTATTTCGTACTGCGCTGTTGCCTGTCTATTGTACTCTTTAAGTTTAATATTCGCTTCTTCTCCTGATATCTTTCCTGCGATATAATCATCTGCGGCTGAAAGAGCATTGAGGCCGATCTGATACATACTATCGCTCGTGCTGTTTGGCTTACCGCATGAGCATAGACTAACAAAGAGAACTGCTACAATAATAATTGCTATTACTTTTTTTATGAACTCATTCTTTTTTGTTAAGTTTTTATAGAAAAACCACGCTGTAATATTTCTTGACATGCAATCTCTTATTTCCATGCGACAATCCTTCTCTAATTAATTCTAGAATACAATAATTTTATAACATATTGTGCAGAAAAAGTAAAGAAAAACTGTGTAATTTATTATAGAATAGATTGAATTAAATAATTCTTCTAAAGATATATCATTATCCTCAAATTAACAATAAGGCGAAGGCAAGTTTTCTGTGTATACTCCAGCAGAATCAGATACCGCCACTGTCCGTTGTGATCGTACTGATCGTGCATCTCTTTCAGATAACATTCATAAACGCGTTTTGGAGTGCCGTGTTCATCAGCGGCGACAAGGTGACAATAATAGTTATGTAAACGGTATATGAGGATTTGCATGCATAAGTACTCCTTTCAGAAATGAAAAAAGCCCTGCTCTCAGGACGAAAGCAGGGCGGTGAAGGGAATGGTTAGATTTGGGCGTGGAGTGGCGAGGTGTCGGTGAGGTGTCGGCAAAGTTTATTTTTGCGTCGGAGAATGAGCAAGACTTTGTTGGCGAAAAGCTGAAAGGGTAAATATTGAGTGTGTCATGGCACTCGTACGGCACCGGAACGCACATATTTGCGGAGAATAGAAAACAATAAAAATGTAAATAGGCCTGTCCTTAGTTACCTCAAAAAGGAGGACGAACCCATGGCGTACACTTGCGGTGCCCAAAATCGCTTTTGCGGCTTGGAGCGCCGCGCGATTTTGACCGCTGCGAGCTTTCCGCCTTCGCTGCATCGTCCGCTGGACGCGCTCGGCGAAAAGCCTTGTTCCCTCACGTTGGTTCGGGACCAAGAGGCTTTTGGGTTTGACGCCGTCAGCTTGAAAGCAATAAAAATCACAGGGCGGATGCCCTGTGATTTTTTGGTCGGAGTGACGGGATTCGAACCCATGGCCTCTTGGTCCCGAACCAAGCGCACTACCAAACTGTGCCACACCCCGGCAAAGATTCAATCGTATGGTTTGCAGCTTTGTTGCTTGCGACCCAAGCGCAGGCAAACTGTGCCACACCCCGGAATAGAATATATTAACGGGAGCGAATGAAATAATCCGCACCCTGAATGCCTATGTAGTATAGCACAGTACAAAATGAAAAGTCAAGTGATTTTTTTATGAAATGTTATTGAAAATTTAACGGGTATCCATTAAAATAGTAATGATATTACCGAAGGGCGGGTTATATATGGAAAAAAAGGTTTATCTGATCGGTTCCGCGCATCTGGATCCCATCTGGCTCTGGCGTTGGCAGGAGGGCTGCGGCGAAGTGCTGCAAACCTTCCGCAGCGCGCTGGATCGGCTGAACGAATACGACGATTTTATATTCACCTGCTCCTCCGCCGCCTATTATCAGTGGGTGGAAGAGATCGCGCCCGATCTGTTTGAGGAGATCCGCGCCCGCGTGAAAGAGGGGCGCTGGGTGCCGGTGAACGGCTGGTGGGTGCAGCCGGACTGCAACATTCCCTCCGGTGAGTCCTTTGCCCGGCAGGCGCTGTATTCTCAGCTCTATTACAATGAAAAATTCGGCCGGATCTGCAAAACCGGCTACAACGTGGATTCCTTCGGCCACAACGTGAATATCCCGCAGCTTTTGAAGCAGGGCGGCATGGACGCCTACGTGATGATGCGCCCGCAGCCCAACGAGAACGCCGCCATTCCCGATATCTATATGTGGCAGGGCCCCGACGGCACGCGCGTGCCCACCTTCAAAATTCAGGACAGCTACACGGCCAGCGGCAAAGAGAGCATCGATAACCGCCTTGCCACCGCCGAGCGCAACGAAGAAAAATACGACCTCGGTGTGATGCTGTTCTACGGCGTGGGCAACCACGGCGGCGGCCCCACCCGAGGCGATATTGAATATATGCGTTCGCTGAAGGCGGCGGGGAAGTGCCTGCTGTTTTCTTCTCCCGACGAATACTTTGCGGCCCTCGCGGGGGAAACGGACCGTTTGCCCGTATGGACGGACGACCTGCAGCACCACGCCAGCGGCTGCTATTCCGCCACGTCCCTTGTAAAGGGGCTGAACCGCCGCGCCGAAAACGCGTTGTATACGGCGGAAGCCTTTGCATCCGTCGCCCACCGAGCCGCCGGGATGCAGCCAAAAACCGAGGATCTCAAAGCCGCGTGGAAGGACGTCTGCTTCAACCAGTTCCACGATATCCTGTGCGGCTGCTCCATTATGGAGGCGTATAACGACGTGCGCGATTCCTTCGGCCACGCCGTCACCATCGCGGACCGCTGCCTGAACGAAGCCCTGCTGCGCCTCGCCCGGCAGGTGGATACCTGGGTGGACGGCGTGAGCGACCCCGTTTGCTCCGTGCGCAATCAGGACGCGGGCCGCTTCGACCGCCCCGTGATCGTGTTCAATCCGCTTTCGTTCCCGGTCAAAGTGCCGGTGCGGACGTATAACGCCAGCAAATACGTGAAAAACAGCAAAGGGGAGTTTGTGCCTGCGCAGAACGTGCGCGCCTCCCGCTCCAACGATTCCCATGCCGATACGCTCTTTATCGCCGAGTTGCCCGCGCTGGGCTATGAAACCTACTGGATGAAATGGGAGGGCAGCTTTATCCCGCCCGAGTTCTCGCCCGCAACGGACGTGAAGGCCGAGGGCCTTACGATGGAGAACGAATATATGAAGGTATCGTTCTCTCCAGAAACCGGCTGCATCATTTTGCTTTATAACAAGGCCGAGGGGTTCGATTACGCCTCCGCCGAAAAGCCCGTGGCCGTGCCAACGGTGATCGACGATCGCAAAACCGATACCTGGGCGCATAACGTGTTTACGTTCCACGATATCAAGGGCGTGATGGCGCTTGAAAGCATTCAGCTTGTGGAATCGGGCCCCGCCCGCGCCGTGATCCGCACCCGCCACGTTTTCGGTGATTCCTATTTGGTGCAGGATTTCATTCTCGGCAGCGGGCAGAGAACGCTGCGCGTGAAATGCAAGGCCAACTGGAGAGAGCAGTTCACGCTGCTCAAAATGAGCTTTCCCGCGGCGGGAAGCGACGCCGTAAACACCTATGAGATCCCCGGGGCCTTCATCAAACGCCCTGCAAACGGCGAAGAGGAGCCTGCGGGCAAGTGGGGCGCGGTGAGCTTTACCTGCGGCGGCCGCCACACGCTTGCGGTGGTCAACGATTCCAAATACAGCTACGATTGCCCCGCAAACGATTTCCGCATCACGCTGCTGCGCAACGTGATCTTTGCCGATCACTATTCCCACCGCCCCGCCGCCGACTTCAACTTTACGGACGAAGGCATGCAGCGGTTTGAATACGGCGTTTGCACCGCCCCCGGCGACGCCGACGCCTGCCTGCTCGGCAGGGAAGCGCTGCAATTCAACGTGCGCCCCGTGTGCGTGCCCGAGAGCTTTCACAAGGGGACCGCACCGCAGACAGCCTCGTTTATCTCGGTGGATCGGCCCAATATCGTAATGAACGCGTTAAAGCTCTGCGAGGACGGCTCCGGCGATCTCATCGTGCGCCTCACCGAGAATGCGGGCAAAGATACCAATGTGAATATCACCGTGCTCGGCCGTTCCTTTACCGCCGCGTTCGGGCACAATCAAATAAAAACCTTCCGCATTTCGTCTGCGGACGTAAAAGAAACGAATTTCCTCGAAGGACTCGTATAAGGAGGAGCCATGAAAGAATTTGAACTGAAAAGCTATAAGATCACCGCGATCAATTTCGTAAACAGTCTGGACGTGCCCACCAAGCTGGAGCTGAACTATCAGTATTCCTATAACGTGGGGTATTCCGCCCACAACACCTGCCGCGGCGAATTCAAAGCCGAGGTCAAAGATAAAAAGCTGGCCGATAAGTTTTCGCTCACCGTTACGGTGGCCGGGATCTTCACCACCGCCGAGGGCGTAGCCAAAGAAGTGCTGCACGTGAAGACCTACGACGCGCTTTTCCCCTACGTAAAGGCGCTGGTTTCCACCATGACAGCCTCCGCAGGTATCCCGCCCATTTATATCCCGTATATCGATATTTCAAATAAAAACATCTACCGCGTAGAGATGCCGCGCCCGTACAACGACTGATGAAAACGAAGGACGTTCTGCTCACCCTGCTCAAGGCGGCGATCGCGCTTGCGCTGTTCGCGGTGGCGGTGATCAAATACGATACGCTCTCGAATCTGGACGTGACCGACCTTGTAAAGGGAACGGACAGCATGCCGCTCACCATCGCCATTATACTGGGCATTTACGTGGTAAAGGCATTGGTGTTCGTGCTGCCCGCAAGTGTTGTTTACGTGGCGGTGGGCACCATTCTTCCGCCCTGGATCGCGGTGGCCGTGAATCTTGCGGGTATTTTCCTTGAGGTGACCGTGACCTATATTCTGGGCCGGTTCCTCGGCAGGGCAGCCGTGGAAAAGCTGCTCTCGCGCAGCGAAAAGGGAAAAAAGCTGCTGGAAAAGGCGCCCGAGAACAAAACCGCGGTCATTCTCACCGTGCGGGCGGTGCCGGCGTTCCCCATTGATTTCATCAGCCTGTTCTACGGCGCGTCCGGCGTGAACTACCTCAGGTACGCGGCGCTTTCCCTTGCGGGGATCTCGTGGCGCGTGATTCTGTTCACGCTGCTGGGCGACGCGGTTTTCGCATGGATCCCCATGGATAAGATCATTCTCGCGGTGATCGTGTGCATCCCCGTGGGCGTGGCGATCTATCTGCTTAAAAAATTCGTATTCGATCCGCGCAGGGCAAAGCGTGAGGCGCCCCGGGCGGAGGATGCTCCCGCCGAGGAAACGCGCGAGTCATAAATCTGTAAAAACACTATCGGAGGAAGAAAAATGAAATTAGCTGTGATCGGCGGCGGCGGTGTGCGCTCCATGTTCCTTGCGAAGAGCATCGCGCAGCGGGCCGACGAACTGAATATTGAAAAGCTCGTATTTATGGATAACGACGAAGAAAAGCTGGCCGTGTTCGGCGGCATGGCGGGCAAGGTATGCTCGCTTCTCGCCCCGAAGCTGAAGTTTTCCACCACCACCAACGCGGTGGAAGCCCTCATCGGCGCGGATTACGTGATCACCACCATCCGCGTGGGCGGCGACGATATGCGCGTGGCGGACGAACGTTTTGCCCTCGCCCTGGGCGTGTTGGGGCAGGAGACCACCGGCGCTGCGGGCTTTTCCTTTGCCATGCGCAGCATTCCCGCGCTCATCCATTACTGCGAGTTCGCAAAGAAATACGCGAAGCCAAACGTGAAGATCTTCAACTTCACGAATCCCGCGGGCCTTGTTTCGCAGGCGCTGCGCGACGCGGGCTACGATTTCACCTACGGCATCTGCGACGCGCCCTCGGGCATGCTGCACGCCTTTGCCGATATGCTCAAGGTGGAGCCGGACCGCGTGAAGGGCGAGATCTACGGCCTGAACCACCTTTCGTTCTTCAATAAGATCACGCTGGACGGCAAGGATATCCTGCCGCAGCTCGTTGCCAACGACGCCGCCTATCAGCAGACCGACCTGCGCTACTTCTCAAAAGAGCTGCTCATGCGAAAGCAGTTCATTCCCAACGAATATCTCTATTATTTCTTCTCCTCCGAGCAGGCGCTGAAGCACATTCTCGCCGCCAAGGAGACACGCGGCGAGCAGATCGCCCGCATCAATAAGCTGATGCTCGCCGAGCTCAAGGGGCGCGACGTGGTAAACGAATTTGACGCCTGCCTCAAGATCTTTGAGAAGTATTACGGGATGCGTGAAAACTCGTATATGGCCAGCGAGACCGGGATCTCCCGCGGGACCCAGTGGCATTTCAATCCTTTCTCAAAGGACGCCGGCGGCTACGCGGGCGTGGCGCTCAAATATATCGATATCATCGGCAGCGGAAAGAAGGACAGCATGATCCTGTGCACCGAAAACAACGGCACCATTCCCGGCCTGCTGGATTCGGATATCATCGAGGTGACCTGCGATATCACCCCCGAGGCCTGCACGCCCCACAAATTCACCGATTTCGATGAAGAGGCGCTGGAGCTCATCCGCCGGGTCAAGCTCTACGAGCGTAAGGCGGCGAAGGCGATCCTCACCAAAGACAAAAATATGGCAGTGGACGCGCTTGCGCTGCATCCGCTGGTAAATTCCTATTCGCTTGCGGAAAAGCTGGCGGCGCTATATATCCGCCACAACGAAGCCTATTCGCCCGATTGGCGATGATACGTCTGTTCTCAGAGGCGCATTTATGTATTTTCCCGGGATCGGAACCGTCGTCAACACGGCCGCCATCGCCGCGGGCGGCCTGCTGGGGCTGCTGTGCGGCAAAAAAATCAAAGAAGAGATCAAAAACTCTCTTATCAGCGTGCTGGGGCTCGCCACGATCTTCGTGGGCGTCTCCGGCGCGCTTTCGTGCATGCTGAAGACCGGAGAAAACGGCGCTCTCACCACATACGGCAGCATGATGCTCATTGTGTGCCTTGTGGCGGGCACGCTGCTGGGCGAGCTTATGCATATTGAATCGGGGCTGGAGCGGTTCGGCGCGTTTCTGAAAAAGAAGGTGCACGCCGAGCGGGACGCGGGCTTTACCGCCGCCTTCGTAAACGCCTCGCTGGTTGTTTGCGTGGGGGCTATGGCCATCGTCGGCTCTATTCAGGACGGGCTTTTGCACGACCCGAACACGCTGTACGCCAAGGCGTTTTTGGATTTTCTCATCATTCTGATCATGGCTTCCACGCAGGGGATCGGGTGTATGTTCTCCTTCCTGCCCGTTGCGCTGCTGCAGGGCGGCGTTACCGCGCTTTCGGCGCTGCTGGAGCCGGTGCTCTCGGGCGGTACCGTGCTTACGGATCTGTCGCTCGTGGGCAGCGTTATGATCTGCGCCGTTGGCGTAAACCTTGTATTCGGCAAAAAATTCCGTGTGGCCAATATGCTCCCCGCCGTGGTGCTGACCGTGGTGTGGTCGTTGATCTCGGCGCGTTTTCAATAACATATTATTATCTTACGGACGGCAGGTAACTGCCGTTTTCTTTATATAAAAATACCCCCGCACGCAGAGTGCGGGGGAAGGAAATGCAGCGAAATCGGATCAGTCCGCTTTGCCGATGGAGCCGAAGAGCTCCATCTTCTCTTTTACGGTCGCCTTGATGGCTTCCACGCCGGGGGCGAGCAGCTTTCTGGGATCGAAGCCCTTACCCTCGAGATCCTTGCCGGCCTCGATGTAGGTTCTGGTGGCGGCGGCGAAGGCAAGCTGGCATTCGGTGTTCACGTTGATCTTGGAAACGCCCAAAGAGATCGCCTTGCGGATCATATCGGCGGGGATGCCGGTGCCGCCGTGCAGCACGAGAGGCATTTCGCCTGTTTTTTCCTGGATCTTTTCAAGCACGTCGAAACGAAGACCGGTCCAGTTGGCGGGGTATTTGCCGTGAATGTTGCCGATACCGGCGGCAAGCATGTCCACACCCAGGTCGGCGATCATTTTGCATTCGTCGGGGTCGGCCACTTCGCCGCCGCCGATCACGCCGTCTTCCTCGCCGCCGATGGCGCCGACTTCCGCTTCTACGGAGATGCCCGCCGCGTGAGCGTCCGCGATGATCTGCTTGGTCTTCTCGATGTTCTCGTCGATGGCGTAGTGGGAGCCGTCGAACATGACGGAGGAGAAGCCCGCCTTCATGGCCTTGTAAGCGCCGTCATAGGTGCCGTGGTCCAGATGCAGCGCCACGGGAACGGTGATCCCCAGCGTTTCGATCATGGCCTTGGTCATGTCCGCCACGGTGTTGAAGCCGCACATATACTTGCCCGCGCCCTCGGATACGCCGAGGATGACGGGGGAGTTCAGCTCCTGCGCGGTTTGCAGGATGGACTTGGTCCACTCCAGGTTGTTGATGTTGAACTGGCCGACGGCATAATGGCCCGCCTTGGCCTTTTTGAGCATTTCGGTTGCAGATACTAACATATTACTTTACCTCCTATTTTTCTGATATTAAATTCTAACTGAAAAGCCTGAAAAAATCAACTTGTTTTTCAATATTTTATGATTATTTCGTTTTTTCTTGCTATTTGAGGGTAAAATGTGGTAATATTAAATTTAATTTAAGCCTTGCGTTATATTTTTAACGATAATATGTCTCTGTCAAAGGCGGTGTGTGTATATGTTTGGCTTTGTGGTGGCGAACCCGGAAAAACTGAATGAAGAGCAGCGGGCCCATTACCGGGAGGTCTACTGCGGCCTGTGCCGGGCGCTGGGCAGGGAGCACGGTTTTATCGACCGTTTCACCCTGACCTACGATCTGGCGTTCCTGATCCTGGTGCTCTCCGCCGTGACGGGGGAGCCCTATGAGACGCTGGCGGAGCGCTGTCCCATCCATCCTTCTAAACACAGCTACGCAGTGAACCGGTTCACCTCCTACTCCGCCGATATGAATATCGCCCTGTCCTACTATAAATTTCTGGACGACAAGGCGGACGACGGTTCTGCCGCGGCCTCCGTCAAAGCGGCGGTCTTCCGCAAAGAGGCGGAGGCGGCAGCGGGAAAATACCCCGCCCAGTGCAAAGCCATTACGGACTGTCTGGAACGGCTCTCCGCCGCGGAGAAAACCGATATCCTGATGCCGGACGTGCCCGCCGGGATTTTCGGGGAGCTGATGGGAGCGCTGTTCGCCTTTGAAGAAACGGAGCTGAAACAGCCGCTGTACGATTTCGGCGTTTCGCTGGGCAAGGCCATCTATGTGATGGATGCGGCGGTGGACCTGAAAAAGGATATCAAAAAGAAACAGTACAATCCGCTGATCATGATGAAAAAAGAGGACGTGAGAACGGCCCTCGATATCCTGATGGCAGACACAGTGGAAAAATACCGGCGGCTGCCGGTGAAACAGGACGCGGCGCTGATCGAAAACATCCTGTATTCCGGGATCTGGACGGTGTACGCGGACCGGATGCGCAAAGAGCGCGGCGAACAGATGACTGCGGAGATGAAAGGAGACGACCGATGAACCAAGATCCCTATCAAGTCCTCGGCGTATCTCCCGGGGCGAGCGACGAGGAGGTCACCAAGGCCTACCGTAAGCTAGCAAAAAAATATCACCCGGACCTGAACCCGGGTGACGCGGCGGCCGCAGAGAAGATGAGCGAGATCAACGCCGCCTACGATCAGATCAAAAACGGCTACAC
>CAMVBR010000016.1 GCA_947165755.1 uncultured Clostridia bacterium | reverse complement strand
CCTGTTCTTCTGGAGCGACGCCGATGGAGGAAAGCGCCTCCCTGACCCCGCAGTCGGGGCAGATCAGCGTTTCGTTGTCCGCACGGGAAAGGGCGGGATGCCCCTCGTAAAGCCTGCCGCAGCGCGGACAAAGGGCGGTTCTGCGGATGTTTTCCTTCATGCCATCGCCCCCCTGCTGTCAAGATAGGCCGCGACCAGAAAGTCACGGTCAAAGCCGAAGTCCATATAGCCCCTCATGCACACGTCCACGTAATACCTGGACGGAAGACCGAAGGGCCGGTCTTCGTGCATAATGTATACGAAAACGGCGCGTTCCCGGACGACGCCCGTACGGATCCCTTTGATCGGCAGGCGCAGTTCCTTCTTGTAGTAGAAGGTCGGGAACCCCTCATATCTGTCCAGCGCGCGCTCGTCCTCTTCGCTGACTTCCCACGCCGCGACAGGCACCGACGCGCCTTCATACGGTTCGATCGTCAGATAGGAGCCGGTCCTGCTGCCCCTGAAAAGCAGCCTGTAATCGGGGATCTCGCTCGTGCCTATGATTCGGGCCGTCGGGCAGCGGTACCGCATCTGCGCGATGTTGAGGTTGCTTCCGTACGCTATGTAATATCTTTTTTCCGGCATATTGATTCTCCTTTCACTTTGCCTTCTACCGCCTTAAGCCCGCCGGAGCGGGCAAGGGGGCCTGCGGCTAATCCCTTCAGGCGGCCTGTCTGCCGTTTCTAAAGGCCGCGTCGCCGGCAAGGCGTTTCGTATAAAGGTCTCTCGCGGTGGCGAATTCCTCGCCGATGAAGCCGAGCCGGAGGAGCCAGGTGCGCATCGCGTATTTCGGATTTTCGTTCTGCTGGGGCTTGGGGCTCGCCGTTTTGACCTCTTTCGCGAGCTCGCTGAGCGCGAGGCAAAGCTGAATGTAGCTTTTCAGCTGTCCGGCGTGCAGGCCGTTCTGTCTGCCGTCTGCCGGGGCTTCAAATTGAAAGAGTCTGAACTCGATCGTACCCTTCGTGAAGGTGGCGTGAAGGTTGAGCATGTGGTAGCGGCTGCGGTTGTAATGCTCGTTCCGGCCGTAGTTCTGCCCCTGGCTGCCGTACCAGACGTCCGCGAGTTGCGCCATCGTCTTAGGCTTTCTGCGGTTGACCGTTTCAAGGAAGCGGGGATCCACCGTTTTGCAGTAGGTGGAGATCCTTTCGCGGTCGATCTTCAACGCTTCGATCAGCAGGTCTTCGTGACTCGCCATTATGTTGGCAAGGTTCCGAAGGGTCTGCGGCGTGTGGCCGTTGGCGCCGATGTGGATGTGTACGCCGCACCCTCTCGTCGCGTCGCTTTTGGCTCCGGCCTTGCGAAGGCGCCGGATCAGTTCCTGCAGCGTTTCCATGTCAGCGTAGTTAAGGATCGGCGTGACCATTTCGCATCTCTCGTCGTCCGGTCCGGCGATCGACACGTCGCGGGAGAATTTCCATTCGCGACCCTGCGCATCCCATGCGCTCCAGGTGTAGTAGCCGTTGCGGGAGGCGGTGTAGGCGTGGCGGCCGGTGCCGAAAAACTCAGCGGCGAGCTTCGCGGCCGCCTCGCGGGTGATGTTGTTCATCTCGACCTCGACGCCGATCGTCTGGGCTTTCATGTTGTTGATCTGTCTTGCGGTTTTTTCGTTCATTTCGGTGACCTCCGTTTTGTTTTTCTACTGTATATATCACTCTAAACGAACGAAATAGCAAGTTATATCTGCTCATAAACTGCACAAAGATACAGTGCGGTATTTGTGTATGTTACAGCTTCCTTACGACGTCTTCACCGTATACGACATTCAGCCCGGAACCGTTGTCCCAGCGCATGATCAGGGACGCTGTATCGTCGACGCCGAGGACGGTCCCATGAGTTCCGGCCGGCGGCGCCTGTGCGTCGTCCATCCGCACAAGCTCCACACGGGTGCCGGCGGGGTACTGCCGGCGGATACGTTCAACTGTCTCTCTGCTTGGGAACATCATCATACCTGCGCACCCCCGTTTCTGAATGCCGAGGATCCGGTAAGGTTGCGGAGCAGGATCTTCCTTTCTTTTTTATATTCCTCGCCGATAAAGCCGAGCCGGAGAAGAAAGCAACGGAAAGCGTATTTCTGATTGTCGACTTCTTTTTCCACCGCGTTGACACGCTTTGCGTGGATCGCCATATCGCACAGGGCGCTCACGAAATGCGTGTATGCCTGCACAGCGTCCGGTGAAGCGTCCGTGAACCAGGGGAACCTTACGGCATCGTCGCCGATCCCGATCCGCAGATCATCGGTCCCGAGCGCGGTTTTGATGAGTTCCGCTTTGCTGTCGATCAGGCGGAGGAGATTGTCGAGCGCCGCGTCGGAAAACATCTCCCGCGGCATCGATATCGTCAGGAGCTCTGCCGGGGCCGTTTCGGCTTCATCTGTTTCCGGTTCAGCCTCCACCGTTTCATCCGTTCCGGCTGCGGCCGTACCGCCGCCCGTGCCGTAGATCATGTCGTAGCCCCTCTCCACCATGAACCTCATGAAGAGCTGCATTTCGAACTCCTGCTCCGGAACGTCGGGAAAAATGACAACGCCGTCCCGGTTCACGATGATCGTGTCGATCTTGTAGCTGAACGTTGGTGGTCCGAGGTACACGGGCTTCGCCTGCGTATATTCGGCGATCGCGTTGACCAGGGCTTTGCGCTGCTCTTTGTAAATATTGAAATCGATCTCTTTTGTCATTTCGGAATGACCTCCTTTGTTTTTCGGTAGTGACATATTCGCTCTGTTTTGCGGATATATCAAGTCATTTCCGCGATGACGGGCGTAGAATTACGCGGCGACATTTTGTGTATAGTACACGATGCCGGCGAGCACGAAGAAAACGCACGGCAGCGCCACGCCGTTGCCCCACAGCTTGTATTCCGCCGAATCCGAATGCGGATCCTTCAGCCATTTGACGATCTGCGCGTCTGTCTTTGGTTTTCCCGCCGTTCCGGTCACCCTGCGGTGTGTTTCGAAGACCTCTCTCCAGAACTCTATCTCATCCTGTGTCGGCTCCTCTGTTTCCAGCCCGGCGCACCACCAGTCGGGAAAACCCTGCAGCCTGGCGCACTCAACGGGTGTGAGACGGCGCACGATATAATAGGGATCCTCCGTTACCGTCGGCGGGTCTTTGTAATCCGTAGCGACGAGCGTGTCGGCGACTCCGGCGTCGGAAAAACCGGTGTGGAAAGACGCCTTGCTCGAATGGTATACGGGATGAGCAACGGCGCCGGGGCCTCTTGCGACCATAGGCGGCTCCAGTTCCGGTTCTACGCACGGTTCATATTTGGCGTTCTGCCCCTGGTTGAAGGCCGCGCGATCAAGACCGTAAGCCACAGCGTGGCGGTCGGCAGCATCGAGAGTAAAGGAAACGTCTTCGTTCACACCGCTGCCCATGGGGCCGTTCCGGTCCTCCCGGCCGATCATGGATCCCTGCAAAACATAAGTCTGCTGTTTCGCACCGGGCTCCGCCGCAAGGCATCCGGCTTTTCCGTTCAGATCCCGGACTTCGTCGCGCTGGTTCTGTGCGAAAGCGACGACCGCCATACCGCCCTGGTTGCAGGACGGGTTGCCGCCGTTGCCGTCTAGAGTTCGGGTCGTTTCAGCTTCGTAGAAACCGCTGTTCGGATTGTCCGACTTCATGGAATTGCTGTCCTTTGAACAGATACCGAAGGCGGTCGGGACGAAAACCGTCTGGTCGTTATTGCAGCTGAGCGTGGCGGATCTGTTATCCTGGATCAAAGGACCTTTTCCGCCGCCCTCGCACCCGGCGCGGATCTTCAGCGTTTTCGGCGTTTCCACAACAAAGGGCTGATTGTTTCCGCCGGTGCCGTAGGTGGACATCACGGTCGGCGCGATATCCACCGGGCCGGTGTATCTTGTATCCTGACTGTGATTCTCATATACAGCAGCGGGAACCGTACCCGCGCGCAGCGTCGGTGACGTTTCTTCCTCAAATCCGATCGTGCGGCTTTTCGAGGAGTGCTCCGTACAGAACCCGGCTGCTTCCGTCACAACAGGCGGATGATGCGCTTCTGCCCGTAGCGTTGCTGTCACGTCCGCTGACACATCCATACGGGAGCCGCCCTGGTCGTTCAGCACCATCACACCGTTGCGCCCCGTGGACATGCCGCAATTGACGCCGAGCGTCGCCGCTTCGTCCGCGACCGCGCCGTTGTATCCGTCTACCGCCCTGCCTGCCGCTCCAGCGCAATCCGCAGAAGTTCCGGCAGCTGTTTCCCACGGACGGCAGCCCTGCGGAGAATACCCAGACAGGCCTTCGGACTCAAACAGTACTTTTCCGGCACGCTGACCTGCAAGATCCGCGACAAGGTAGATGCGTTTTCTGCGCTGGGGGACTCCCCAGTATTGAGCATCAAATACCCGCCATGCGATTGAGTGATCGTCTGCCAGGATGCATCCGGCATTCGGCCACTTCGCAGGTCGAGGAGTATCAGCTTCGGGGTCTTTGATCCCGCGGATCTCGTCGAGGACGGCCTTAAAGTCGCAGCCGGAGTTCGACGAAAATGCGCCGGGCACGTTTTCCCAGCACAGCCAGGTCGGATATCTTCCATCTGTAGCTTTCCTCATTTCTTTTGCGATTCGGACGGCCTCATAAAAAAGATTAGAGCGGGAGCCGTCCAGTCCCGCCCGTTTGCCCGCCACCGACATATCCTGGCACGGACTGCCGAACGTGATGATATCCACGGGCGGCAGATCGGCGCCTGACAGTGCGGACACGTCGCCGTAATGCCTGACCGAAGGCAGACGTTTTGTGGTTACGCGCACGGCGAAAGGCTCGATCTCAGACGCCCAGACCGGTTCTATCCCGGCCATAAGTCCCCCGAGCGGGAAACCGCCGCTGCCGTCGAAAAGGCTGCCGAGGGTAAGTTTATCTGCCATCGGGCGTTTCGACCTCCTTTACAAGATCGGCGTACGGGATCTTTTGATCGCCGCGCTCAGCAAAAATATCCTCCGGCGGGATACCGTTCTCAACGGCTCTGCGGAGGATCACGGAAGCGTATTTTTCATCAAGTTCCATCATATGGCAGACGCGTCCCATCTGTTCGCACGCCATCATCGTGGAGCCGCTGCCGCCGAAGGGATCGAGCACCACGGCGTTTTCCTGGGTGGAATTACCTATAGGGTAACTCAGCAGGTCGAGCGGCTTGGATGTGGGATGGTTCTCGTTTCGTTTCGGTTTTGCGAAGTTCCATACCGTCGTCTGTTTCCTGTCGGAGTACCAGCGGTGCTTTCCGTTCTGCAGAAAGCCGTAAAGTACGGGCTCGTGTTTCCATTGGTAATCCGAATGCCCGGGCACCAGGGAATCCTTCACCCAGATACAGCAACCGGACAGATGGAACCCCGCGTCCGCGAAAGCTCTGCGGAAATTCACAGCCTCAGTATCGGCGTGGAAAACATATGCCGCGGCGCCGGAAGCGCATACGGAAACCATACACTTGAACGCGGAAAGGAGGAAATTATAGAACTCCTCGTCTTTGATGGAATCGTTCTGTATCGTGAGGCCGTTGGCGCTTTTAATGGAAACACCGTACGGCGGATCGGTAAGGATCAGGTTCGCCGTTTTTCCATCCATCAGCTTCGTCACGTCGTCCGCATTCGTAGCGTCGCCGCAGACGAGCCTGTGTCTGCCGACCGTCCACACGTCGCCGCGCTGAACGAAGGAAGCTTTTTCCAATGCGGCGGAAAGATCAAAGTCATCGTCCTTTACATCTTTTGTTTCGTCATCGGAAAACAGCTCGTCCAGCTCAGCGGCGTCGAAGCCTGTCAGCAGCGGATCGAAATCTTCGGCGCGGAGCGCTTCGATCTCAACGCGCAGGAGCTCTTCATCCCATCCGGCGTCCATTGCCATACGGTTGTCCGCGATAATATACGCTTTCTTCTGAGCTTCGGTAAGATGGTCCGCAAACACACAGGGCACCTCGGTGATGCCTTCCGCCTTCGCCGCGGCGACGCGGCCGTGTCCGGCGATAATGCCGTAGTCCCTGTCGATGATGACGGGGTTTATAAAACCGAACTCCCGCAGAGAAGACCGCAGTTTCGTGATCTGCTCCGGGGAGTGTGTTCTCGCGTTATTTACATACGGGACGAGCTTCTCAATGGGGACGAGCTTCATCTCGGTCGTTGTTTTCATCTTACAAGACCCCATTCCGCGAATTTTTCAAAGCCGCCGATATGCCGGATGTATTCGCGGGCGATGGCGACGATCTGTTCATACGGCAGGCCGCCGACGTATTCGTCGCCGATAGCGCAGCTCAGTTCGACGGGGTTCCCGGTACGCTGCGCTTCCAGCCAGCAGTAGATATTGACGCTCACGTCCGCCTTGGACAGATCCTTGCCGTGCAGGCCGCCGCCGGTCACGCTGTCGGCCATGTCGGAGCCGAGCTTGCGGTTGGTGGCGCCGGAATCCACGTCGGAGCCGCCGGTCCAGTCCCCCAGGGGATTGACGTCCGCGCCGGGATAGTATTCCAGCAGATCGTCCGCATCGGCGTTGCTCTGGCAGATGATCAGCCGCTTTCCGTCCGTGATGTATTTGCCGTCATACGGATACTCGAGATACAGGTCTTCAGCGATGGCGGCGAGTTCCCGCTGCTCAGGCGTAACCGGGACGCCCCTGAAAATGCCGTTGTCGCCGCAGCGGATACCGTCCGCCTGGTTCTTCGCCAGATGCCCGTCCTGGGATACCTCGACGTAATCGAGGACCACAGGACCGGCGATTCTGAAAACGGCTGCGGTTACCTCATCACCGGGAAGCCGCACGGACGTTTCCGCGATGATGTGGCAGACGCCGTGACCGAGAAGGACCTCCACCGCAATGCGCGGGTTTTCCTCCAGGGTATAGGCGAGATCGACGAGTGCGCCGGCGATGCGGTCGGCGATCTTGTCGGGGTGCGAGGGATTGACTTTTTCAAACATAGCATTATCCTTTCCTTGCTTTCAGCAGTCTTTCCATCAGATCGTCCTGCGGGGTGACCTCCCCGTAATCCGAAGAACAGTTCTCCTTTACGATCTGGAAGATTTCATTCCATAGCCGGACGGCCTGGTTCATGTAGTTTATACCGATGCCGATGAACGGCGAGGGTATCGGTTTCTGCGTAGTCGGGTGCTTTGAGAGGAACCCCATTCGGTTCGTCATTTCTTCGCACTGTATCCACCGAGCGGAGCACATTGCGTACCGCTCCAGAAGCTGGGGTGAGACCTTCGAAGCGCATCCGATCTTTTTGAGCCATTCCCATGTCTCTTTGTAGATCTCCTCGGCCTGCAGCTGACTGCCGTCGCGCTGCTCCGCCGAAAGGAAATCGTGCGGTTTCGGCATATCGACGCCCTCGACTTCGGGGATATCAAGGACTTCAAGTCGTCTGCCGCCCGGATTTCCGTTCTCCAGTTTGGCTTTGACGGCGCTTTTCTTTCTCCCTGCTCCCGGTCTTTTGCCGCCGCGTCCGCCTGTGTTATTCGATTTTGTCGGCACTTTCTCACCTCCAATGCCCGGGACCTTTAATTACCCTTTTGATTTCGCCTTTTTCGCACAGATCACCCCGGGCCGTTGCCCGCAAGGCAGCAGCGTAGAGATTTTGACCGCCCCTCCACGGCGCGGCTGTCGGTTTTTGTCGAAAGATTTTATGATACTCCCGACAGCGTTCGATGGATTCCGCGGAAAGAAAGATCTATAATATAACCGTACCCAAAGAAAGGAGAAATAATCATGAATTTTGAAACAATTATGCAAAAGATCGCTATGGATGACGGCACAACGCCGGAGAAGGTATGTGAGGAAATGGAAGCGGCGATTCAGGCCGCAAAAGACAACCCGAATTTCCGGCAGCTATTCGGCGGGAGGGTTCCTTCGATTGAGGAGTTTGTGCTGACGACCGCACGGCTCGTGAACAATGAAAAGCACCTCCGGCTGTGACAGGTCAGAAAAAAAAACAATTTCATCGAAGGATTGTTTTTCCCATATCTGATTATAAAAAGGAAAAAGCTCTATTGAGAAAAAGAAAAGAATATGGTATAATTAATAAAATTTCTTTGATAAATTGCAAATAATAAAAGCATAAATTATGATCAATTATAGAATTAAGGAGGATAGCATTATGCCGTTTAATGCTTTGGGAGACTTGTATAAAACTGAGGTTGTGAAACGCTTACAAGATATGGGGTTTGATGTAAAAAATGTTCATGCATTAAACCTGATTCTTGAAGCAATGGGATTGTTAAAGCATTTTGGTAACAATTGGCTTACCACAGATAAAGGAGTAAAATACACAATTTTCAGAGGACCAGTTTTTGACGCCGCAGCGTGGCACCCATCAATTGTTGACGCAGTTGCGGATTTTTTAAGGAATAAAAAATGATTCTTATTTATCTATCCCCAATTTCTAAATGAATTTTCTGATGGCAAGATCTGCATAAACTCATTAAATTATCCATTTCGTGGGTTCCACCCATTGAGACGGGTATTTTATGATGAACCTCATCCATTGGCGTCAGCCTGCCTTCTTTCAGGCAGCGTTCGCACAGAGGGTGCGCCGCGGCGTACCGGTCACGGATTCGCTTCCACGCCCTGCCGTACTTCTTGTTGATATCGGCGGCGCGTTCATATTTGTTGTATTGCCGTTCATATTTCAAACGGTGCTCCTCGCAGTACTGTCCACCCTCAACAGCGAGCCTTGGACAGCCGGGAGCACCGCACGGGCGGCCTGGCTTTCTCGGCATGATAAAACCCCTTGAAAAATCACTGAATCTGTGGTATCGTAAGTAAAAAACAAAAAGGAGGGATACGAATGGAGAAATTCGTTCCGTACGAAAAGCTCTCAAAGAAAAAGAAGAAAGAGCTGAACGCAAAACGCCGGCAGACGTGGGGCATAAACCCGGTAACACGGAAACCGCAGAATCCTAAGGCGTACAACAGAAAGAAAGCGCGAAAGAGAGATCCCGAGGATTTCACTGACGCGCTTTCTTTTTTCTATTCTGCTATTGTACAGAATACCACAGGTCAACAGTGTCTTTCTATGTCTTTTAATGTCCTGTCCCGTCCGGGATCACACAGCATTCCAGCGCGCGGCGGTGCAGTTTGTGAAGATACCGCAAGTCGTACCCCAGATCCACGGCGATCTGCTCCCACGTCATAAAGCAGAGGTACCGCTTTTCCAGTATGGTCTGATACTCCGGATTATCCACGGCTTTTATCACGCGCACGATCTCACGCTTGAGATCCACGAGCGTGTCGATATCCCGGTCGATCTCGTGCTGCAGGTCTACGATCTTGCCCACGGTATCAGCCATAGAGGAGCTGCCCCTGTTCGGATTTCGCGGCATATCCGAGAGCGTTGCCGTGCATTTCGTCGCCAGGTCGTTCAGCGCGGCCACCTGCGCGATCTTCGCGTCGATCCGCTGATCCAGCCGGTACGCCTGGTTCAGATATTCTTTCGTTGTCATTTCGATCCCTCCAGATCCGCTTTCACCGCGTCGATCAGCGCGGTCTGCGTTTTTTCTTTTTTGCGAAGCGCGGTCATGATCCGCTCATCGATCGCTTTTTCACATATGATATGGTGTATGACCACAGTATCGGCCTTTTGCCCCTGCCGCCATAAGCGGCCGTTGGTCTGCTGGTACAGCTCCAGGCTCCACGTCAGCCCGAACCATACAAGCGTGGAACCGCCCGCCTGCAGGTTCAGCCCGTGACCCGCCGAGGCTGGATGAATGAGCGCCGCGGGGATTTCTCCGGCGTTCCAGCGGCGGATGCTCTCAGGTGATTCAAGCACCTCAAACGGGATATGCCGTGTTTTGAGCCTTTCTGAGATTCGGGCGAGATCGTGTTTGAACCAGTACGCTATGAGCACCGGTTTTCCGTTGGCCGCCTCTATCACATCCTCCAGCGCGTCGAGTTTCCGCTCATGCAGGGGAAGGACTTTTTTATCTTCACTATATACGGCTCCGTTCGCCATCTGGGAGAGCTTGCCGGCGAGAGCGGCGGCATTTCCGGCGTCGATCTCCTCGTCATGAAGGGAAACGACGAGATCCGTTTTCATGGCATCGTATTTCGCCCGTTCTTTTTCATCCATCCGGACAGGGATTTCGTTATATACGCATTCCGGCATTTTCAGATGGTCGGTCGACTTCATCGATATCGTAATATCCCCGATCTTTTCGTATATGGCTTCCTCCGCGCCCGGTTTCGGTCTGTACGAGAACACCACCATGCCGTTGCGCTTATCCGGCACAAAATACTCGGCGCGATAATTTGAAATATACCTGCCGAGGCGTTTGCCCAGATCGAGGACTCGGAATTCCGCCCACAGGTCCATAAGCCCGTTGGAGGAGGGGGTTCCGGTAAGCCCTACGATCCGCTTTACGGCCGGTCGCGCTTTCAGCAGAGCCCTGAACCGTTTCGCCTGGTTGTTTTTGAAAGACGAGAGCTCGTCGATAACGACCATATCGAAATCAAAACCGAAACCGCTCTCTTCGATCAGCCACTGTACGTTCTCACGATTGATGACGCAGATATCGGTGTTCCGATTCAGCGCGTCCAGCCGTTCATCCTCCGTGCCAACGGCGACGGAAAACGTAAGATCGCGGAGGTGATCCCACTTCTGTATCTCTGCGGGCCATGTGTCCCGGGCGACGCGCAGCGGGGCGATCACCAGCACACGGCGTACGGAGAAACAGTCGAAGCACAGCTCGTTTATCGCGGTGAGCGTGGAGACCGTTTTTCCCAGTCCCATTTCCAGGAAGACCGCGGATACGGGATTGCGGATAATGAAATCCGTGGTATATTCCTGATAATCATGCGGACAGTATTTCATTGACGATCCTCTCAACTTCTTCTGTGCTGTCGACGCAGTAGACGGTGAAACCGAGATTTTCCAGCTGTTTCTTCCGTCTGATCTGCAGCGGCCGCATCTTTTGACCGGGCGCTTTCAGTTCTACGAACGCCATCCTTTTACCGGGCAGAAGCACAAGTCTGTCGGGCACCCCATCATAACCGGGACTTATGAACTTAAATGCGATGCCGCCTTTTCCTTTTACGGTTTTAACGAGCGTCCGCTCAACTGTTTTTTCCTTCATTTTTCCCTCCATGTTTCCGATTGCTGTTGCCGAAATATCCCCGACCTTTTCTCCCGCGTATACGTGTATACGTGCCGTTATGTCCCTTTTTTCTATGTTCACAGCATTTAATTAGGGTATCGGCAACACAGGCAACAAAGCGGCAAACTTCCTTACCGGGTGGGGGCTTGGGCTGTTTCCGGCGGCGTTGACAGTCCCTCTGAACGGAAACCGCCGGAAACATTTTTCTGTTAACGGTCGTCATCTTCGGCAACACGGACGTAAACACGCTGGATGCCGTATCCCGGGATCCTGGCCTTGCCGGTCGCGTTTCCGTCGTAGCGTCTCCAGCCGCCGAGTTTATACAGGATGCCTTCGATCTCGTAGGCGTCACCTTTTTTGAGCGCTTCGCGGGATTTGCCGAAGCATTCGCACCAGATCTCCATGGCGCAGACGCGCTCGCGACGCACCGTGCCTTCCGGCTGCGCCCCGCCGAATTCGCTGCCGTTCAGGAAATTACGGCGGTCGAAGAGATCCATCTTCTCCCAGTTGTCCGGGAGCAGTCGGTCGAGGTATTCGCCGACGATGCCTTCGCGGTCGTCCGTTTCCATGGCTTCACGTTGCTGACGGTACGCCTCGGCTGCGATCTCGTCCTTTACGAACAGCTCTTCTCCGGCTTTGTAGTATTCGATCGCCTCCGCCCAGATCTGGTCCACGTCGTTGAGATCCCAGGCGCGGTATTTGCCATGCCCGGTAACACGCACCGGCCAGAATCGGCGGTTGCCCGTGATGTCCCGCAGAAAGCCACCGTCGCTGTTTGTGGTGCCGACGATGACGCAGGAGCGCGGATGGCTCTCCACGGTAACGCCGTAGGCCTGGCGGAACTTGTCATCGGTGCGGGTGGTGAAGGCTTTGACCGTTTCAACGTCCATCTTCTTCATGCCTGTAAGCTCCGACAGCTCCAGGATCCAGTATCCCTGCAGTTTTTCCGGCGCGGTTTTGTCCTTCATATCCGAAAGGGACAGAGAATCCGAGAACCATTCTTTGCCGAGCCGTGCGAAAAGGGTCGATTTTCCTGTGCCCTGCGGACCGTTGAGAACGAGAACGGTGTCAAATTTTACGCCAGGGCTATAAATACGTGCGACGGCGGCAGTGAGGGTTTTTCTCGTTACCGCCCGGACGTAAGGCGTGTCGTCCGCGCCGAGATAATCGATCAGAAGCGTATCGATGCGGGGAACGCCGTCCCATACGAGTCCGTTGAGGTAATCCTTCACGGGGTGGTACAGACGCTCCGAGGCGCACACCGCGAGCAGCGCGTCCTTGAATTTCGTCGGGGACCAGATACCATAGGTGCGCTCAAAATACAGCTTCGCGCAGGCGAGGTCGGTATCACCCCAGCCGGGCTTGACCTGAGGCCAGGGCAGCGTACCGATGACGTCCAGCATATTTTTGAACTGGTTGTATACGATACCGCTCAGCGCCGGATCGTACCGCAGAATCGTACAGATATTGTTCAGCGTGTCGCGGACGCACCCGTTTTTGTCGATATCGAGTTTTTTCTGCCAGTCCTCATCGGCGAATTCGACAGCTGCCTGCGCCAGGCGGTCTTCGGCGAAGATGCTTTTTACCTTATCGTCCTTTACGGCGAAGTCGCACATCGCCTTGAAACTGGGCAGCTTTGCCGGGGGCGTGTCGGCGGGGCATTTCTCGTCGAGGTCGCGGAACTTATGCATGCGTACCAGGTCGAAGGCGTTCAGGAGCATCCCGCAGACGGGGTCGGTGGCGTGGTGCGAGTAGGCGAATTTGTTATCGTACACCACCACGCCTGCGGCGGAATCGGCGGGGATATAGTCGTAGCGGCCGTTCATGGCGGAGGGCTCGTATACGTCGGAGAGGAATGTTTCGATCGCTTCCTCAACGGTGTAAGCGCGGCAGAAGGCACCGACGACGCCGGGCTTGGCGAGCGGGTCCGCCTGCTGCGAAACGGAGCGCCGGATCGCTTCTGACTGCCGGGAAGATACCGGCCATGTGGAGGCGTCGCGCCAGTCATCATAACGGGACAGATACTCGTCGGGATCCAGCAGGTCACCGTCTTTTTCTCTGAAGAAAAACTCGCCGTTGACGGATGTGGACGGCCAGTACATGAGGCGGCAGGCTTCGTAGGTGGTATCATCGAACAGGTCGATGCCGATATCCTTCGCGACCATACGGGCGACGGCGGGGTATTCCTCTTCGGTGATCTCCCGGGAAAGCGGGACGATCAGCCGCAATCTGGGATGCGCGGGCGTGTGTTTATGCGTGGAGTAGACGCAGCAGCGGAACCCGAAGAACATATCGATCTCTTCCCATACGTCCGGTTTGCCATAGTCCATATCGAGAGTGAGTACTGAGCGGCAAAGTACGCTGCCGTTTTTCCGGCGCCCCTCTTTCAGGTGCCCGCCGACGAAGCCGCCGACGTCCTTGATCGCGTCCTGTTTTCCTTTTTTAAGCTTGCGGTATTCCTCCACGGTCTCTGTCGTCCGCTGTGTGACGGATACTTTTTTGCAGAAATCCTCCCACGATATCTCGCGGTTCTTCCACTTCTTTTCCATGCGGCTGTTCGCCACTGCTATCTTCATTTGAGCTCCACCTCCGTACATTCCTCGGTGAAAAACCGGACGGGGATCCCTTTGCTGTGCGCCTTCTGAAGCTCCGCTTTCATTCCCTTGGAGATACGTTCTCCGAACACCCAGACCTGGGCGCATTTCGTCAGAAGGACGATCCCCATGAAAAGGGCGAGGTTCCGCTCGTCCGGTTTTTCATCGTCCATAAACTGTGTGAAATAGATATGAGGGGCTATCGGGATGCACCCGCTGTCCGCCGCGAACCGGCAGTATCTTCTCGCCCGTTCCTGGTTGTTTTTCACGTCCCCGGCGAGAGGCGAACAGATATATACGAGCGGGCGGAAAACACGGTCCTTTTTCGACGCTTTTTCGATGGCGAGCAGCGCTTCGTAGGCGGTCGGATCGTAGTAGCCCTCGCTGTTAAACATATTGACTGACATCGGGGCGTCTCCTCAGGTTGTATTTGCGAATAAGGTCGCGACGGCCGATACGGGAAAGACGGTCGAAGTTTTCATTTTCCTGCTTCCGGCACTGCGCCTCCGTTTTGTAGAACGGGCACCCGCAGACGCCGAAATCGGTATCCTCAAGAGCGACACATTTGCCGTTGTGGCACGCGCGGCAACCGAGCCGCTGATTGCAGGGTTTGTATTTTTTCAGATCCATTTTCTCTTTCTCCTTAATCTTTCATATAAAAGTCGCAGACGTAGCCGTCCGCGCGTAAAAGCAGTCCGTTTGCCCAGGCGGGCGGCTGTCCCATAACGGAGCAGATATCCTCGAGGCTCGTGTCGGCGGGGGCTTCTATGACGGCTTCATCGTGGACGTGCATCACGATACGGTAGCCCTTCGCGTTCAGCCGGAGCATGGATTCCGCAAGGATATCCCGGGCCGTGCCCTGCACGATGTTTTCCACGAATTTCGGACCGTAGCTTTCAAGGCGCAGCCACTTTTTCTGTTCACCGACGCCTTCGTAGGTGACGGACTCGCTCCCGAAACGGTTCTGACCGATCCGGGGCCTGACATATACAAGGTTCCTGCCGGAAGGGAGCGTGACGAACATCATGCCGCTCAGGTAGTTGAAGCGGATACCGTGTGTTTCCGCGGCGGTCCTGCCTTTGATACAGGTAGTCGCAGCTTTATCCACATCCCACCAGAACTGCACGATACGGGGATTAGCCTTGCGCCACGCGTCCACGAGGGGCTTCAGTTCCTCTTCGGCGACGCCGTAATTGAGAGCGCCCATCGCTTTCAGTGCGCCGACAGAGCCGCCGTAACCGAGCGCCAGTTCGGCAATCTTGCCCTTCTGCCGAAGGTGACCGTTCACGCCGTGTTTTTCGACCGGCACGTGGAACATCTGCGACGCGGAGGCGCAGTAGATGTCCCCACCGTCGGCGAACACCTTCTGCCGCCACTGTTCACCGGCTATCCAAGCGATCACTCTCGCTTCGATCGCGGAAAAGTCGGCTACGAAGAACCGGCACCCCGGCTTCGGGATAAAGGCGGTGCGGATAAGCTCTGAGAGGACGAGCGGGACGGAATCGAAGAAATACTCCAGCCCGGTGAAATCACCGTTCCGGACAAGGCTCCGTGCTACGGCGAGATCGGGCATATGGTTCTGCGGCAGATTCTGTACCTGCACGAGCCTGCCGGCATATCTGCCCGTACGGTTCGCGCCGTAAAACTGGATCAGGCCTCGCGCCCGGTCTCCCGCACCGACGACGGCTTCCATCGCGGTGTATTTCTTCACACTGCTCCTGGCGAGCTCCCGGCGCAGCGAAAGCGCGAGTTCCACCTCGCCGTCCGCCTGTTCCAGCAGTTCGGCGACGGCAGCTTTGGAAAGCGAATCCGCCTCAAATCCGTGCTCCGCGAGCCATGCTTTGAGCTGCACGGGGGAATTGGGGTTTTCGAGCCCGGTCACGTCGCGCGCCGTTTCGAGGTGCGTCCGTTTAAACCTCCCGTCGCAGAGGATGGCCTGCCGGACGAAGGTGCGGTCGATCATGATGCCTCTGTCGTTGATCTCCTGATCGAGGCAGTAGTTTATCCACTCGGATTCAGGTACGGGGAATTTCGCGAGCTTCGCCTGGATGCCTGTTTCGGTCTCGACGTCGCGAAGGTTGTACGCTTTGAAGCGCTCCCATCTTTCCGGGGCATCCTTCGGATAGTGGCGAATCGGACTACCGTCCCGCGCGGCGGAAAGTGTGCAGAAATACCGGATCAGGTCTTTTCCTTCCTTCAGCTTCTGCTTTTCAAGACCGAGCACCGCTCCAACGCTTTCAAGCGACAGCGGCAGACCGAGCATAGCGGCCCAGACCATCGTGCAGCGCCAGGACGCCGGATCGAGATACACGCCGGCCGGCAGCCCGAGGAACCTTGAGAGGCAGATACGCTCGAACTGCGCGTTGAACGCCCACTTGGTCACGGCGGGATCCGTCAGCGCGGCAGCCACCTCCCGGGGAAGGGATTCGCCGAGGGCAAGATCCACGACCTTCACCGGCGCGCCGTCCGCCGAATACGCGAAGAGCAGCACCTCGAAATCGTGGGCTTCGGCGTAGCGGTAAACGCCCGCTTTCTGAAGGCTCACGGACGAGAATGTTTCGATATCTATGGAAAGTGTTTTCATAAATGCTCCTTCCCGGGGAAACCGGACGGCAGCATTGACCGCCGCCCGGAAAAACATATTCGGGATCAGGAAAGGAAGTCGTCTTCGGCGCCGGAGGCGAAGTCTTCCGCCGCGGTGGTCCTGCCACCGAGCGCTTCTCCGTCGGCAAGCTTCTGGATGTTGCCCAGCCCACAGGCGATGCCGCGGTTGCCGTTGGAATTGAAGGCGTAGAAGTTGACGGAAACGCGGGCGTAGCAGCCGGAGTATACCTCGGAACGGTCCAGAATGGGCTGGATGGAGCTGTCAACGATCTGCGGAGCGGTGGTGGAGGTGGCGTTGACGAAATACGCGCCTTTGTACGCCTCGTCGTCGCGTTCGGTGTCGCCGTCGCGAAGGGGCAGCTTCAGCGCCGCCTTGTTGGGGATCTTGCCGCCGAACTTTCCGGCGCCCTGTTTGATCGCGTTTTCGACCGCCGCGTTGATCGCGTCGATGGTGCGGGTATCGCTCTTGGGGATGATGAGGGAAACGGAATACTTGGGTTTGCCCCCTTCTACGGAGACGGGCTCCCATACGTTTGCGTAGGAAAGGCGCACCTTTCCGGTGACCACCTTCGTGGAATTGTTCTGATTTGCCATTTTTCATTTCTCCTTTTCAGTCTTGAAAGTCTGTTTTCGCGTCGCTGACGGTGATCGCGGGGCGCTTGTCGGACGCGGGGACAAGCACAGGTTTGCCTTTGGGCTTTTCGACTAGCGTGCCGAGCACTTCGGCGAAGGTCTTTTTGCCCATCAGCTTCTCCATCTCGGTAACGGAGATCAGGGTCTGTTTGAAGATATCGCGGTATCCCGCCGCTTTCGCCGCTTCCGTCACGGCCGTTTCGTCGGTAAAGCGACGGTTCGTCCTGCTCTCCACGAGCTTGAAACCGTACCACTCTTTCCCGTGGTTCACAGCTGCGTCCTGGGCGTATGCTGTGATCTCGTTGGCCCAGTGCACGAGGCCGTCCAGTCTGCCGAGGATATCCCCGATTTCGGCGTCTGTGAGCAGCGCGGGTTTGCGGAATTCATACTGCGCGAGCTGAAGATTCTGTTCGGCTCTCGCACGGCATTTGACCGCCGCCCTGCAGAACTGGCACCAGGAACCGGGGATGTATTCTCCCTCGCCCTTGAAAGCGAGCTCCGCCTTCGGTTTGAGGGTCTCCTCGGCCCAGCGAAGCAGATCCTTCGTTTCGACCGTCCATGTGCTGACGTTTTCCCTTCGCGGCTGAAAGATGGTCATCGCCACCTCTTCAATATCGTAGAGCCAGTCGTAAAGCCGGAGAGCACCGAGCGCGTACAGCATCATCTGAGGGTTCTCGTACGCGTCGACCAGAACACCGAGACCGTACTTGAAATCGATAATGTGGAGTCTCTTTTCTGCGACGATGATACAGTCCCCCGTACCGAAGCCGTCCGGCACATAGCAGGAAAAGTCAAGCTTCTGTTCGATCAGGATCTGCGGATCCGGGCAGGTTTGTTTGGCGTCCGCCAGCGCCTCGAGCACGAATTGGACGTAGGCGTCTGTATGCTCGTCCATCTCATCGCAGTCATAGGGACTGACGGGTTTCTTTGAGCGCATTTTGAGCGCCCGTTTCAGCTTATGCTCACAGAGCGCGTGAGCTGCGGTGCCTTCGGCGGCCGCTTCCGTTTCGCGGTCTTCAAACTCCTGTTCGAGCCGCGCGGACGGATTGCAGTTCAGCCAGCGGTGGGAAGAGGAAGCCGACAGGACGGCGTGCTTAAGAGGCGGCATCA